>NZ_AZXX01000026.1:0-33148 GCF_000512995.1 Lachnoanaerobaculum sp. MSX33
GAGCAAAGTGATTTTTTAATAAACTGCAATATAATTTTAAATTATCTTCTTAAAACTCTATGTGTACTGCATATCTTCTCTTGCATACATATACTTACACAATCTCAAAATATGCCGATTCTCCTCTTTCACATTCATTAACATAAAAAATTTAAAACAAAAATTTGAAAAAAATCCATACCGGCTTATTCCGTTACTTAAAAGCTGCCGCCTTGCAATCCATCTTACAAAGCAGCAGCCTTTCATCATTTTTTCTTATCTTCCTGTTTTTTTCTTTCTACAAATCTTCCCATATAATAAGCTATTATTCCGACACCTATACCTGTCTGTACACAAAAAAGCAGACTTTCAACTTCTCCCGGAAGTTCCTTTCCTAAGACGGTTTCTATAACCGGATTAAACCACGGCTCATATTCTCCGCCCTATATTTCTGAAACCACTTCACTTCCGGCATCATCAGAACCGCCAAATTCGGCATTCTTAAGCATAAATAAAGGCACTATTGCCATCAGTACAACTATTACAAGTAAGCTTATAACAAGTTTTTTATTCTTTGACATTATTTAACACCTCCTCTTTATTTATAAAATCATATTCATGTTTATTTAGAATATTTTTATAGTCAGTCACTATGCTCCTCCTCTAATAATATCTATTTTATATACTACTATTTTATAAGTTCAAATTTTCATATACATTATTTATCAATAATTGTATACATCTATACACCATTATTTTTTCAATCTTTGCTACATAAAACTTTTCCCTCTAAGCTAAAATATAAATCTTGTAATTTGGTATTATCAGGTACATATAATTGATGCCTTGGATTGCCTTTCACCGTAAGCTTGCCACGACATACCCACTTCCTATCAGGGGCAATAGCTAAAATTTCCTTTAAGCAATCTTTCAAATATTTTCTTTTCTATATGGCGTTTCCCCAAGAAGCCAAGGTTAAAGCATTAGGATATATATTAAAAACACTTCTTATAACTTCATAGTTTTTTATCTTCAAATCATTATCAGCTTTTTTATGCATATCATTAGGATTTGTCGCTCTTTGAGGATAAAGATTTAACATCACCCAGCTGTCGCAATTATTTTCCGATGCAATTTTTCTTATTTTTAAGATAGTTGGATCATATTTTATATCATTAGCTGTACTTGGATTTATTCCAAAGCATATAATAGGATTTGCTCCGGACTCTCCCAAAATAAATCTTTCTGTATCATCACCCAAATACAATACTTCCCCATTCTTTTTTTCTTTTATAAAATTTTCAAGATCATTTCCAATAGTTTCTTTTTTATTATCATTCATTTCATGCTATTCTCCTATCTATTTTTATTATACTTTAACCCTATTTCCACTACCTTCTAAAGAGATCTCTAAGCTTTAGCTTATCAAATGCCAACATCGCCCGGGCTGACTGGTACAAATCATCTTCCTCAATAATTTTTCTTTTGCTTAACTCATTTAACAGCTTTTCATAGCCTATATATGCCCTTGGTACTTTTGCTATTCTTTTTTCTGCTGTATATATCACACATGGATAAGCCAATGCCTCATTTATAATCTTTGCAGTAGTTATATCAAACCAAAAATATTCCTTTCTTTTTAGAGGAAACCTTGTTATTTCTATTTTTTCATTATCAATTTTTATCTTGGTAAGCAACACATATAATCCTGATACCATTCCGACAGTCAAAAAAAATAATAGCAATATCAATCTTGCCATCTTGTCCACCTCCGGATTATCTGACGGTAAAGCTTTGCCTAGCCCCCAAAATGTTGTAACCCCTAAACCTATGGTAATAAAACTGAAAAACAAATACACTAAACCCGGTCTTATTACTATTACATCATGCTTTGATTTCATTTTACCTCCCACTCTAGTATTTGACAAAGAACATAAAAAAGCCGCCACCAAAAAGATAAAATATCTATCCGGTAACAGCCACTTATCCATTAAATAGATTACTTGCCAAGTCTTGCCTTACCCAAAGCATCTGTAGCTATAATAGCCGCATACAACTCATCAGGTGTTACGTCTCCGGCAAGGTTATGTATTGTTTCTCCCTTTACACAGGCATTCTTTGCTATAGTATGAAGATCCTCATCTGTAAAATCTCCAAGCTCTGCAAGTGTAATAGGCAGTCCTACTTCAAGACAGAAATTCTGTATATCCTCAAACTCGGCCTTATCGGCACACTCAAGTGTAAGCTGTATCAAAGTACCGAATGCTACACAATTACCATGATATGCCTCATGTCCGCCAAGTGAAGTAACTCCGTTGTAGAATGAGTGAGGAGCCGCACAGTTTACATTATCTGCTCCTACACCTGATAGGTAAACTGTAGCCTCTATGATTGCATCCAAAGCCGGAGTAACAACATTATTCTCACAGGCAGCTATAGCCGCTTTTCCGTATTTTCTTAAAGTATCATAGCAGGCCCTTGCAATCGCCATACCTGCTCTTGTAATACCGCCACTCTCCAAACTTGGTGACTCTGTACGAAGTGAAGCTCTTCCTTCAAAGTATGTTCCGAGGGCGTCTCCCATTCCTGCAATCAAAAACTTTACAGGTGCTTTAGCTATAACACTGCTGTCTACAAGTACCGCATCAGGGTTTTGCGGATAGAATAAATATTTATTAAAGCTTCCGTCATCATTATATATAACCGAAAGTCCTGTACAAGGTGCATCTGTAGCTGCAACTGTAGGTATTATAACTATTCTCTTACCCATGTAATATGCAGTTGCCTTAGCCGCATCCACTGCCGAACCGCCACCTACCGCAACAACAACGTCAATCTTATCAGTCTCAACAATATCCTGCATTTTCTTTATCTCGCTGATACTTGACATTCCTCCGAAGACTTCATATCTGCGATAATCATCTTCGCCCTCAAAGCTCTTTTCCAAATCTTCATGGCAGCTGTTGTAACCGCTGTTCGAACAGACAAACAACCATCTCTTTCCCATATACTCCATTTCCTTACGGAACTGAAGCAAAGCTCCTTTTCCCTGTACATACTTGAGTGGTGCACGCATCATTCTTAAACGTTTCATAACAAAACCTCCATTAAAACCATCAAGCTTTGAAACTATGTCAAAACTTTAACATATATTGTTAAGGACTATTGTAGCACAAAGATTGTATTTTTCAATTATTATTTTATTCCCTCATAATGCGTCCACATGCGTGCTACTTTTACCACTCCTTCATACGCTATACCATTCTCGATAATCTCATCACTATAAACTTCGTATACTAATCTGTGCTGAATATTTATACGCCTTGAATAAAACCCGGTAAGACTTCCAACCAAACTCTCATATGGTGGTGGAGTCTTAAACGGATCTTCGCAAATGATATTTATAAGTTCCTTTGCTTTCGTTACCGGCCCTGCTCCTTTAAGCAATCTTTTGTCTTTATCAGCCTTTTTACTGAATTTAACCAAGTACATTTACCACTCCTCGTTCGGATTATAGGAGGTACATTCAGAAATATCTTCATCTCTTGATTCAAGAATACTCTCTGTCATTCCTGGTATTGAATTTAGATATAGTGTTTCCTGAATTGCCAACCAATCATCTTCAGATATTAATACAGCATTTTTCCCTCTGTTATTTGTTATAATTATCGGCTGCGAATATTCATTAACATCTGAAACAGTTTGATAAAGATTCGCTCTTGCCTTTGTTATACTAATTGCAGTCATAATATTTTCTCCTTACAAAGAAAGTATAACGTACTTTTTTACGTACGTCAATTGTAAGTATTTTTATTCATTATAAACCTTACAGTCTTCAACCTCTCCCAATACCTCTTTAAACATTTTATAATTATACTCGCTGTTTCCTCTTCCATAAACAGCAAATATAATTTTATCAAACAGCTTCCACATTTTTTCTTCAACGAGCAATTCCTTAAAATATCCTGCAACATTGCGGGCGTCATGTCCGAATGCTCCGCAACCCCATGCTCCCAATGTAATGGTTCTATATCCGAATCTTGCTGCACAGTACAGATATTGTCTAATCCTTTTCTTCATCACCTTATCAAGGGCCTCTTTTGACTGTCCATATGCCCTGTCAAACAAATTCGGGGCAGGAATAGTCATAACGGCTGTGGTATAAGGTTTAGGAATAAATTCCAAATCTATATTTCTAAATACATCTACCACAGGTGACAGAAGCATATAATCGGAATCAAATGCCGTTCCAAATTTCAAATTATACTTATACATCCTTGAAGCCTTGGGTGAACTTATAGATTCGTACAAAGTACTCTGCCTGCATAGACACTCTTCCTGTGCACAAGCTCCGCTTTTATAGCCACCTCCCGGATGATATGCATTCGCAAAATTCATTACTAAATCGGAGAGATATTCAAAGCTGTCTGCATTTACAACAGAGATTTCACATTTTGAAGAGTATTTAAACTCCCTATCAAAAAATTTGTCCTTATCCTCCACAATATCTTTAATAACATTAGGTGAGAGTACAACTACATTCCTATGTTTTTCCAAATCATGCGGCAGTTTTATAAACTTCCCTTCATTGTAAAATCCGTTGTTCTTTAAAATCCCCTTGTTCTCTTCATACACCACAATATTAGCTAATCTGGACATAATTACCTCCGTTAATATATATACTGTAATTATCATATCAGACATGCTGTACATCTTTTCGGACTTTGGTGGTGATTTAAAAAAAGACAGCTAATCATTAGATTAACTGCCTGAAATTATATTATATAAAGTACTCTATCGTCTTCTCCGGGGTCTTCTCGGTCTTCTGATTATAAAGTATTACCGCCTCACGGTTTTCAAACTTTCCAAGGGCATAAAGTACGTCATCCTCCCTGTTAAAATATCCGAAAGGCACAATACGATTATATTTCAGGGGCTGATCAAGTACCAGCTCCACATCACCTTCCGGTATGAACTGTGACCAGTGCTCATCCGTAAACTCATCCTCATAGTAAGGATCAAACATATAAATATTCTTATCATCAGCACCTGTAAGTAGCGCATAATGCTGTACATCATAAAAAAGTCTTACTACCACCGCACCACCTCTGTTGAGCGCATCATTTATACGGCTTGTTTCACCTATGAAAACCTGTTCACCTGTAATATATTCACATATTACATTGAGCTGTCTTATCTCTCTGAATCTGTTGAGCCAATTACTAAGAAACATCATTGCCATATGAGATGTTCCGCTCTTACCCGGATGCCCCTCATTACTGTAGCAATCAAGTGTATAAAGCATAATGTTTCTGATAACTTCCGGCGGAATATCTTCCCTTTCAAATAGAAAGCTCAGTGCATTAAGCATTGAAGTCGGCCCGCAATCATATTCAGATAATTGATAATGTAATGGATTTTTCATTCTACACCCTTCTTTCTATCTGCATATAGTATAAAGCTCAAATATATTACAAGCAAACTTATAATCTCCTCTTACAAGCTTTTATGCATCAACGCTTATTATACAAGTTCATTTATAAATATTCCACTGATTTTATTTATAGAATCCAATGTTTTTTTTGCAGTACTTTTATCCAAAAAGTTTATAAAACTGCATTTTGCATCACTTACATATCCGAATATCCATCCGGTAAAGTCCGCTATATCAAACTCTGCAAAACCCTTATCCCCTATATCTGAAATCCTTGAAACACTTGAATGTCTCTTATCCATCTCAATTCTAAAATATCCGTTTTGCGCCTCTATGATATTGTCATTGATTTTTATAATGATATCTATAGGTTCCTTAGCTCTGAAATTTGACAAAAGCTCTACTATATCGGTAATTCTGACCATAATATTTTCCTTGCCGAATTTCCTCTTTGCAAGCTTTGATGACACTATTCTCTCCTTTAGCTCAAGCTTTTTGCCCCAAAAAGATTCATACGCCACTATATCATTTTCATGACTGTATATATTTATAAATCCGTCCTCACAAGCGATCTCCTTTAACTCTCTTCTAAAATAATACTCATCTCTATAGGTATATACATCATTCTCCTTTGAAACTTCATTATTTATGAAGCTTACAATCCTATCAATAAACTCCTTTTCTATCTCATCCCCTTTTATTACCTGTTTATTAAAACCCGAAAAATTTTCAATATACTCATTTTTGTCCGCCACAAAGGCAAAATCAAAAGGCAAATAATAGTCCTTATTTGCAGGTATCAAATAGGTAAAAGGAATGCCTTCAACATTCATATCGCAAAGCGCTTTATTTAAAAGACTTCTCATATAGCCCTGTCGCTTAAATTCCTTTCCTGTAGCCACAGCAACTATATAATCCAGATTATAAATTTTATTAAAAACCGATATTTTATAAGGATTCAGCATAATCATAGATCTTACACTCTCACCCTCTATATCTGCCAAGATCCTGTTATCTTTAAGCTTTTCCTCATAGTAATAATTTACAAAGCTGTCGGAATCTTCAAAAAAAGCCTCCTTATACAGAGGCTTTGTAAATATTTTTTCTTTTTGATTCAAATATTTTACCATAGTATTACCTTATTTGCTCAACATAGTACTTTCTGGCATAATCCACCGGATAATAACTCTGCTTTGCATGTCTAAGTCCCTCAAGTCCCAGATCGTCCTCACGATTTACAAGACTTACATTCGGGAATTCATGTACCAAAAACTCCTTATTGATTGCCTGATAAAGACCTGTGATTTCAGGATTGGCCTTTTCAATATGTATTACAGCCATATCCTCCAAAGGATTGTAGCTGCCTATCGAAAAAGCTTCCATTTTTCCGTCAATATATATTGCTCCCATTCTGATATTCAGTCTTGTACAATTGAGCAAAATATCATGTATTCCTTCTACCTCAGGATCCAGATGTTGTTCAACCTCTTCTCCCTTTTGTGCTCTCCACTTATCCAAAAACTTGAAGACATCATCTCTGTCTGTAGGATTACATCCAAGTGCCCTGTACTCATATCTGTCACCATAATTTTTTATAAAATTATTGTAATGGTTTTTCTTTTTGTGAAGCTTCTTTCCTGAAAGAGTTCTAAGTTTCTCTCCCTCATACAGATAGTCCTTCGCATCTTCCTCCAGCCTTACAATAAATTTATCCTCCGGCAAATTCAATGCCTTTATTCCTTCCTCATCCGCCAGATGAATCTTTAAGGGCAAGTTCAATACTTCATTAAAATACTCCACCATTAAGCCGAAGCAATATTCAAGATCCTCTTCCTTACAAAGAGGCATAGCAGAAAAAGGTCTGTCCTCATCCCCCATAAGCCATAAAAGTCCGACTTCCTCATCATCTCTCATCGCAACGGCTGCTCTTACATTATAATATTCTTTCCATATAAAGCTCTCAAGCTCTACACTGTCACATGTTCTGTTATGCCTAAGTCCATAAAACTTGGCATACTTCGGTATATCATTCGCTTCTAATTGTTTAAAATTTAATTTTTTATAGTCCATAATCTAATTATATTTATTTTTGCCTTTTTGTCAAATAAAAATCCTGTGGAAAATCAAAATCTCATATTTACTTTTATTCTCAAATAAGTCAAAATATATTCAGTTAAAGCTTTATTTAAATTAAGGAGTACTTATGAATGAATTAGAAAATCTGCGTGAAAGAATTGATACAATAGACAAAGAACTTATAGCGCTCTTTGAAGAGAGAATGAATGTAGTAAATGATATTGCAAAGTACAAAATAAAGAATAATCTTCCCATTCTGAATCAAAACAGAGAGGATATTGTCATATCAAAAGCAAAAGCTATCGTAAAAAATAAGGAATATACAGACAGCGCCATCGACTTTATCAAAGACATCATGGAAATCAGCAAAAAATTTCAGCAAAATTTAATCTCCAAGCAATAAGCCAATACTTAAAGGCATTGATTTTTTTACACCGAATCAATGCCTTTATATCCTAATCTTCCTTTGCCCAGCCAAAGGCATATTTAACAGCTTTCTTCCACATCCTTATCTTCTCTTTTCTTACTTCTTCACAAAGATTCGGCGTAAATACTCTGTCAATTTTTCTGCTGCCCTTTATATCCTCTATGCTTTTCCAAAAACCTACCGCAAGCCCTGCAAGATATGCCACTCCAAGCGCCGTGGTTTCCACACATTTCGGACGTTCTACACGCACATTGCAAAAATCCGCCTGTGACTGCATTAAAAAGTTATTTACACTGGCACCGCCGTCCACATTCAATAAACTCAGTACTATACCGGAATCCTTCTCCATCACATCAAGTACATCTCTCACCTTATAAGCCATGGACTCCAATGTAGCCCTGATTATATGATATTTATTAACACCTCCGGTAATACCGACAATAGTACCTCTGGCATATTGATCCCAATAAGGTGCACCAAGTCCTGTAAAAGCCGGAACAACATAGCAACCGTTTGTATCTTCAACCTTCATTGCCATATATTCGGAATCTCCTGATGAATCTATCAGGCGCATCTCATCCCTTAACCATTGTATCGAAGCTCCCGCTACAAAGACGGAACCCTCCAAGGCATAATTTATCTTTCCGTTAATTCCCCATGCAATAGTCGTCACCAGTCCGTTGTCGGATTTAACAGGCTTTTCACCTGTATTCATAAGCAAAAAGCAACCTGTACCATAAGTGCTCTTTGCCTCCCCCATCTCAAAACAGGTCTGTCCGAACAATGCCGCCTGCTGGTCACCTGCCACACCTGCAATAGGAATACTCTGTCCGAAAAACGATGAATCGGCTTCCCCATATATACATGAAGATTCCTTCACCTGTGGCAACATTGACTTCGGAATATCAAGTAAATCAAGTATTTCTTCATCCCATTCCAATGTATGTATATTAAAAAGCATTGTTCTTGAAGCATTTGAATAATCGGTCACATGTACCTTACCGTTTGTAAGTTTCCAAATAAGCCATGTATCAACCGTACCGAAAAGTAACTTTCCCTCTTTTGCCTTTTGTCTTGCACCTTCCACATTGTCAAGTATCCACTTTATCTTTGTTCCCGAAAAGTATGCATCAAGCATCAAACCTGTCTTCTCATGAATCATATCGGAATATCCGCTATTCTTTAACTCATTACAATAATCCGCAGTTCTCCTGCACTGCCAGACTATTGCCCTATACACAGGAATACCCGTTTCCTTATCCCATACCACAGTAGTTTCTCTTTGATTTGTGATACCGATACCTGCAATATCCAAGGCACTTATTCCAAGCTTTGCCATAGCTTCCACCGCCACACTAAGCTGTGTAGACCATATAGCATCAGCATTGTGTTCTACCCAACCTGCCTTTGGATAATGCTGTGTCAGTTCCTTTTGTGCAACCTCACATATCTCACCTTTTCGATTGAATATGATACATCTGCTGCTTGTAGTGCCTGCATCAAAGGCCATAATATATTCCGCCATAATTTTCTTCCTTTACTCTTTTCTTTTTAACGGTTCTTCTCCACTCAAGTCTAATGTAATACAGTCAATATCATAACCATATTCTTCACCTAAAACCTCATAACATCTGTATCGCATATCAAATATTTCAACTAATCTTTCACCGAAATTTTCTTCAGTAATAGGATTGTTTTCATCATATCCCACCTCTTTTGCAAACTCACCAAAATATCCGCCTTTTGAAAAATTTACGTTAAAATTTCTTATAGCGTCTTTTGTATCAACCATATCTTTATAACCATTGTAATCAAATATTTTATATGTCGGGTAAATAGCATAAGCTGTTCCTTCTATCAAATGTATATCTGTATTATATACAAGTGTATATGCGGCACAAAGTTCGAAAATATCAGAAGTAGCTTCTAAATGATTAAGTCTTCTAATAAATGTCAGAGTTGACAAATATTTCAGCGAAATATAATCTGTTACATCACGATCATCCAGGCTTCCAATCATTAAACCATATACCCGCATATCTAAATTTTTATACCTACCATATATCTCTAATTTCCCCAACTTTATAAATGGTTTATACATTCTATAATACAACGAAATATCAGTACTATCACTTTTAACCGCTCTTATAATATACTTCTTATTATCTCCTCCATATAATTTTTCCGATATAAGATTATTATCAAAGTATTCTATACCTGAAAATGTTTGATACAGCTGTATCATGCTGAAATAGTGCCTTATATATGTATCTCTACGGTCTTTATCCAATATCTTTTCAGCACTTGACATATAATCAACCGTATATTTACTTAAAATTTCAAACGCTTTAATTATCTCTTCTACTTTTTCATTTTTTCTGTACAGCTTATCCCCAATATCAATGTACCTTTTATAACCAAGTACTCCAAAATCTCTGTCAAAACAATAGTCTAACGCAGTATTCAATAATTCTGTGCCTTTATCTAAATCTTTTGTCAGGATTCCTGCTACTATAAGATATTCCATTCTTGTTTTCTTATCATCGCCCAAATCATGATCAAGAATATTTTCTACGACTTGCTTTTCACCTTGTTCATCATATATCTTTTCAAGTTCCCTAAGCCTTGATTCACACTCGGCATAATCCTTTGAATAATAACTTGCTACCTCCCAAATATCCCTTATATCACACTCTTTTGGAAGTTCGGATAAATTTTCAAGCTCGTCTACTTTACTGTATCTGTTTCCATCCCAATTGTATCTTGCACCTCTCCATATGATTTGGTTTGCTGTCACATTATAGTTGGAAGTAAATACTTCATACATACCGGTCAGCACATTGACTACGCATACAATCAGTATAAACCTAAGCAACCAATATATCCGCTTTTTATACTCTAATTTCATCTATGTCTCTCCTAACCGTAAAACCCGGTTTATAAACACCATTGCTCTCGGAATTTCCCTTTTAATCTTTCTTATGCAACGGTTCTCTTCCGGTAAAATCATTTACAATACTACCTATACCACTATTATATCCTATATACAAAACTCTACAAATTTTCTCTTCCATGTTGCAAAGTTCATCTATCTTCTCACCGAAATTTTCCAATGTTACCGGGTTGTTTTCATCGTAGCCTACATCATCTGCAAACTCTCCAAAATAACCACCCTTTGAAAAATTTGTATTAAAATTTTTTATAGCTTCTATTGTATCTATATAGTGACTGTCAGGAGATGCAACTGTATTGTATATATCAAAGTAACTATACACCGGAAGTACCGGATAAAATCCGTAGCTTAACCCCTCAAGCGTATGTATATCCGAATTATATACAATCACATAGGTACCACAAAGTCTAAAAATTTCAGATATAGTTTTTAAATCAATTAATTTATCCTCCACCATATCAGTTGCAGGATTTTTTAATGATATATAATTTGTAATATCAAAATCATCCAAATCTCTAATTGATACACTCTTTATTATCATATTCAGATTCTTATATCTTCCGTATATACTGATATGTCCAAGATCTATAAATGATCTGTATTTTTTGTAGGATAATACAATATCATAATTTTCTTTTATAGATGCCCTAACAATATATTTCTTATTATCTATCCCGGGATATGATTTTGCCGCTAGAAGATTATCGTCAAAATATAATAAACTTGAGAATGTCTGGAATAGTTGTATCATACGATGATAGTATACCGTTTCAATTGCACTTTCATGCCCATCTTTTGATTTTGGCATCACAATTGCACGATCAATTGTATACTTGCTTAAAGTTTCAAATGCTTCAATGATTCTTTCAAGCTTCCCGTTCTTTTTATAGAGCTTATTTCCGATATCAATATACCTTTTATATCCCATGAATCCATAGTCACGTTCATAGCAGTGTTCAAGGACATTATTCAGCAATTCCGTGTCGTTACCAAGGCTTTCTATTAGGCAACCGTCCACTATCAGGTACTCCATCATAGTCTTTTTATCATCTCCAACATCTTTAGACATGATATCCTCTACGACAGCCTTTGCTCCCCCTTCATCATATATACCCTTAAGTTCCTTAAGTCTTGTATCACACTCTCTGTCATCCTTTGCATAATAACTTGCCACCGCCCAGATATCTTTTACTTCACAATCTGTCGGTATATCCACCAAATACTTAAGCTCATCTATACTGTGATATCCGGCCTCATCCTTATTATATCTCTTGCCTTTCCATATGATTTGGTTTGCATTTGCATTTTTGCTTGAAGTACAAAACTCATAGAATCCGGTCAGCACATTGATTACGCATATAATAAGTATAAACCTAAGCAACCAATATATACGCTTTTTATACTCTAATTTCATCCATGTCTCTCCTTAACGTAAAAACTAGTCTATAAACACTATTGCTCTCGGACATTCGTTCTTCACACTCTTATCTGCGTTCAGATGATATAACTGTACCCTTCTCAGCTTATTAAAATCCCTTACTTTATTCAGATTATCAAGGACATGTTCCTCATCATACATACCGATATCTTCCTCATTATCGCCCATATATGTCAAGATAATTGTCTCAACATTCTTAAAATATTCAAGGTCACTTACATCCTTAACATGGTAGTCCTTAAAATTTATTGATAAGAAGTTCATCCTCTTTAAATCCTTTTTCCAAATGATACCCTTGATAGGCTTCTCTCTTTTATGTGCCAGAGACATACGGTTTTTCCCCATAGTATCTCTTACCGCTCTAAGAAACTCCGCATCCTTAAAAAAAGCTATTCTGCTCACCACAATCATGCATATTATTGTAAATATTCCCAAGTAAAATGATAATGTATAATTCATTTCCACATTTCCTTTCCGTTAAACTTCATACAGTTTTACCATATTGTTTGTGTGATATTGTTTGCGTATTAAAAGGACTCTATACTTTCCCTTATTGAAAGATTATAATCGTTAGTGCCCAAATGCATAGATATCATAACCATCTTTTTCTAAATCTAATTTATCACTTAAAAAATGTAAATTTAAACTATCTATGGCAAATTTTGATATCCCAACATTATTCTCATGAAAATCATCGACCGGTCTAACCAAGAAATAGATTTGTATCGGAAAATTGTACTCTCCACCATCATCTGCAAATTCTATAGTTGTTGACGCATACACCTTCTTTTGAAGTTTTCCTTTATCTGAGCTTGATTCATAGTCATTATCTTCATTCAGTTTATATCGTATAATTTTACCTGAAAACTTATTATTATTGTAACCCCTAAATATATTATCTATCTTCTCGTCAAAATTGTCTATATTACTCCTTGCATACTCCGGAAACAAGCTTACTAAAAGCTCCCTATCATTAGTATTTAAAGCCTGTACTATTTTTTCGATATATTCATTCACCACTTTTGCATCACCATATATATAATCATCTATTTTATCAGAATCGTGTATATACCTTGCAATCTCAACTACTGAGGCACATCCTGTAAGCAGACATGCTATTAAACAGAATATAATAATTTTAATTTTCATAAGTTTGCATTTCCTCCCCCATATTTCTCTCTCCTCATCAAAATCAACCATTCCAATTATTATTAATTTTTTAAAGAATATTTCAATATTTTTATTAAAATTACGCATCCTATATTAATTACCATATCGTTTTAAGTATTAAAAGAACTCCTATGTTTTTTCATAGGAGTCCTAAAAGGCCTACCTGCTGCTCTCTGTGGTCATAACATCATCCGGATGGACAAAATCAGCCCAAAACGGATTATCTACCCAAAGATAATATCCTCTGTTGCTGTCATCCATAGTAATCTGCCAAATCTCAGGCGAATACATCATAGAGCTGATACCTATCTCATCAGGATCCTCATCATCCTTGGCAACAACCTGAAGGTACATAAAATCTATATTACCACCATCTGTCTCTACAACATAATAAGTTTCAATCCTTTTTATTCCCTTTTCTTTATCCTCTGTAACTACCGGAAAATTTCTGTCATACTTGACACTCTTTGACTTTCCCTTATACCTCTTAAGTAGTAATGCAATTTTAAAGTCCATATCTTCGATACCCTCTCTCGCATTCTTTGAAAACAGAGCTTTCAATTCATCAGCATTTTGATTATCCAACGCAGCAATCACTTTGTCTTTATATTCTTTCTCCTCAGGTGGTTGATTATCATTTTTTGTAATCTCACTCTTTACACCGTCCACTGTATTTTTAACACTTGAACAGGCAGATATTAAAAGTGCTGATGCAATAATAAGAAATATTATTTTCTTCATACTTTTACATGCTCCTTACTTTGTATCTGATTTGAAAGATTATAGTCGTTATTATATATATGTTCCTTTGATTCAATAATTTCCTTTCGTAGTACAGCCAATTCTTCATATCCTGTATCCATCAAAATCTTTAAATACCAACAAATGTATTTAAAACTATCTCCGCTTCTTCCACTCCAGTAGTCGTCAATATCTGTTATAATATTTACTAAATCCTCCCTACTTTTATTTAATCTATACTTAAATAGATCATAATTCTTCTCTGCATTTACCATGCCTGCAATATTTGATTTAATTTCCATATTATTATCTCCTATTATTAGTGTCCAAACGCATAGATATCATACCCATCTTTCTCTTTATCTACACCATCTGTACTGAAATCCCCATAATCTATAGCGAATATAGAAATCCCAACATTATTCTCGTGAAAATCATCTACAGGTACTATTACCATAGCAATCTTTAAGCTTGATCTATATAATTCTCCCTCCTTAGGATCTGCAAACTCTATAGTAGTATTAGCATATACCTCTTTATAGATTTTACCCCTATCAGCTCTTGATTGATAATTGTTATCTTCATTAAGCTTATACCTTATTATAGAAGGCCATGGCAATGACTCATTTTCTCTGATAATTCTGTCTATCTTTTCGTCAAAATTGTCTATCTTACTCCTTGCATGCTCGGGAAATAAACTCGCTAATAGTTCTCTATCATTAGTGTTCAATGCTCTTATTATCTTTTCTATATACTCATTTACTACTACAGCCTCGCCATATATGTAGTTATCTAATTTATCAGAGTCATGTACATATCTTGCAACCTTAACTACCGAGGTACACCCTATGAGCATGCATGCTATTAAAAAACATATAATGAATTTAATTTTCATTAATTTATATTACCCCTTTCCCATTTTATAACTGCATTTCTATGAACTAAGTCTAAACACCAGTTATCATTTATTTTATCTTCGTTTTGATCATCAAATTCTGCTGTATGTACGAATTCCTTCCACATAACCCTTTCTTCATCAAAGTCAACCATACCTACCATTACTAAATCTTCAGCCTTTACATCTTGGAATCTTTTATCAGGATTAAACCCTGTGATCCACCACTGATGTAAGTCATCAGCATCCCAATCTATTACTTGAGTTCCATCTTTTAACCTTATATCCAAATTCATTTTAAGTTTACTCTGAGTATAGCAATCTACATGCCAGTCTTTACCTTTATATATACCTATCTCTCCGCCTGCACCAAGATTAAAATAATCCCCCTTCCACATCCAAAGTGTAAATTTATCATCTCCTCTTCCAAATTTAAATTTACCCCTATTCATAGATGTAAAAGAATCAAATGCAAAATCATAAAAATTATTATAACCTCCACCGGCCTGCCAGCATCTTCTTGTAACATGAAATACACCATTATTATCCTTATGGAAATCTACTAAGTCAAACACTGGTGTACTTATCGGACTTCTTGCAAACATATTAGATATATCTGAAATACTAATCTTCACCTGTCTAACATTTCCGGAACAATCGACATATGAATTAATAACAAGATCAACCTCCATTGCATTTCTTGATGCTCTAATTAAACTCCGTGTAACCTTGGTAGTAACATCCTGAACTTCACTTGGTAAAACTTCTACCCATAGTTTATAAGAACTATTAAACAACTTATCTAAAAATAGATCTATCCCTTCAAACAAATCAATATCATCATAAACCTGTATGGATTCCAATGTATTAACAATTGGTGATTCTCCTGTACTGTCCACAAATATCAGTGGTGAGTTATAGCAGTATGTATACTCGTTTTGGGTAAATCCATATCTTAGATTTCCCTTGATTTTATCCTTTCCAAGAAATCTTCCCATATTTTCATCGTACATTCTTGTAGCTGAAATATAGTTTCCGCTTATATCATCCACCATGAGACCGGCAAATCCGAAGTTCTTTGGTTTGCTTCCAAGCACTTCTCCAAACTCTGAGTACTCAAAAAACTCACCCCCTTCAAGTATTACACTTCCAAGCTCATCACATATGATATTGGTGCTGTTATCATCCTCCACCTCTGATATCAGTTGAATATCCCATACAAAACTTCTCTCATTTCCATCACTGTTTTGCCATAGTATATTATCAGTCTTTTTTCTGATATCAATTACATAGCTTGTAGTATGCGACTCATTTCCGTCAGTCTCTGTCTTACCTATTCTGTGACCAAGTCCGTCATATTCATAAGTAACAATATTTTTACCGGATATGACACTTATAAGTTGCCCCAATCCGTTGTATTTGTACTCTGTTTCAAGCTTACCACCGGAAAACTTCTTGATAAGATTTCCTCTCTTATCATACTCATACCTTTTTTGAATCAAACTGTTATTCTTAGCTATACGCTCTTCTGCGAGTTTTCCTCCCTTATAGATATAGTTTGTAGTAATCACTTCATCTTCAACATATTCTACTTTAGCAGTTCTGTTTCCGAAGATGTCATAGCTGTATTCTCTTAGCATTTTGCCGTTCAATACAACTTTTGTGATTCTTCCTACCTCATCATAAGAATAACTGTAATCCTTTACACTTCCGTTCTTATTTATACTTATACATGTCTTATTTCCCACCAAATCATATGCATAAGTATATTCCATATTGATTTTTTCATCACTGATATGCGTTATTTTTGTCGGACTTCCGATATCATTGTATTCATAGAAAGTTTTGCTTCCATCGCTATATTCTCTTGATTCAAGTCTGCCCAAACAGTCATAAGTCAACCTGATATGTTCATTTCCTGAAACGGTTTCTATAAGTCTGCCTTTTTTATCATAGTAATAGCCTACCTTTTTGCCGTCAGGATATACTATAGCCACAGTTCTTCCGAACTTATCATATTCGTAAGTAATACTGTGTCCATCTGTAGTTAAAGCCTTTTTCACCAAACCTTTCTTATCTCTTTCAAAGCTCATACTTCCGAAGCTTCCTGATACGGCTTTCAAAAATCTGTTGCCGTCGTACTCATAGTTTACATAATTTCCGTCAGAACATTTCATCGAAGTTAGAAGTCCTGCTTCATTGTACTTTAGCTCTGTTTTAAAACCGTCTTCATCAATATTTTTCACCACTTGTCCAAGACTGTTATAATCCATAGTTTTATAAGTACTGTCGGCATTTTCTATTTTAAATATTCTGCCCATATTGTTTCTATGATAGCATCTTGTCATACAGTCATTTTCATTATCTTTTTTGTACTGTCTTATTCCTACAAGATTGTACATTTTATCATAACTGTACTCACTTACCAGACCGTCACTGTCAACCACTTTTTCAAGTGTATTTCCTACACCGTATTTAAAATAGTTTGTATTTCCGATACTGTCTTTAATAGATGTTATATTTCCTTCATTATCATAGCTATAAGTATTTTCTCTACCGGTATCAGTCCTTATTCCGGATACTCTTCCTAAGTCGTCATAGTCATAATAAATCTTATTTTCCGTATTGCCCGCCAGTAGGCTTTCTTCTGTAGGTCTTCCAAGCTTATCATAATTATATATGTATTTTACGTCATCACCTAAATTAACCGCTTTTACTCTGCCGTTCTGATTATATTCATAGCCGGATATATTCCCAAATATATCAGTATACTCCAATACCCTGTTCATAGAATCATATACAAAGCTTTCACTGATATTCTCATCCAATGTTTGCTTTAACACTCTTCCATATTCATCATATTCATATCTGATACTTGCGCTTGGCAGTACTATCTCAACAAGTCTGTCTCCGTCATAAACAAAATCAGACTTCACTCCGTCAGAAAATTCTTTACTGATGCACCTATTTAACTTATCATATTTATAATTTTCGCTTAGACCTGTCGGGTAAGTAACACTGACAATATTTCTATTGTCATCATAGGAAAATCTCTTCATACTTCCGTCAGGAGCAATCATTTTAGTCATATTGCCCCTTTTGTCATATTCAAATTTTTCCACTCCGCCGGCTCGCTTTATCTGAGATATTCTTCTGATATTGTCATATACATACTCTGTAGTATTTCCGTTTTTATCTTTTAACCTTACAGGTAAATTTATATTATTGTACTCTACTTCATAGGTTTTCCCGTCAAAATCCTTTAATTTTGACACCTGCCTATTTGCTGTATACTCATATGTTCTCTTCTCTCCAAAAGAATTTGTTACCTCTGTGATATCTCCAAGCCCATTATACTTATAAAGTCTTTTCCCTCCATTATTGTCTTCAATACTTACAACTCTATTCAACTCATCATATTTATATACGACCATTTTAACAGTATCATTTGCTATCTCCGTTACATTTCCACTAATGTCATAGCTTATATTCATAACACTTTTATCCGGAGCGGTTATTTTTAAAGGTCTTGAGTTCTCATTGTAAACAATATCAAAGCTGTCTTTTGACTCATTAAATATTTCTACAGGATTTCCCTTCACATCATTGAATTGCTTCAGTCTTTCTTCACTGTTTACTTTGATACCGTTTAAATATCCTATACCGTCATATGAAAGCTCAACTACTATATTCTCCGGCAATTCTACTTTCGTAAGCTTTTTATCAGAATTGTATTCGTATATTGTTTTATTACCTTTTCGATCCATGTCAAATATACATAGTCCGTCTTTATCAAACTCACGAAGACTGCTGACTCCATTTTCAGTTATTTTTACGGTACGATAGCCCTCATCATGGTAATAAACAACTTCCGACTCTCCGTTATTAAATGTTACGCTATTTTTATCATATTTAAAGGTAAGTTCCACGCCGTCAGCAAATCGTTGTGAAGTTATTCTTCCGTCTTTATCATATCTGTTTTCCAGAGTTACCTTGCCCTCATAATCAGTAAGTTTAGTTATAAATCCGTTCTCATACTCAAATGAAATACTCCTGCCTAATTCATTCTTTATACAGGATAAATTGTCATCCTTGTATGATAAATTGATGCTTCTTCCATTGCTGTCGCAAACTCCGACCAATTTATTATCTTCATACAGATATTCAATATACTCATTTGAATTACTTCTTTTACTGATAAGCCTTTCTCCATTATAAGCATAGGTAACAGTGTTTCCTTTTCCATCATCTGTTTCTATCAGCTTACCATCTATATCAAAGATATATGTATCTCCTTCAAATATTTTAACTTCATACCTGTTACCAAGCTTTCGGAGTATGTCTCTGTTTTCATTGATATTTACATAACTGCCTTTTTTATCTTTGATGAATACTTCTCTTCTGCCGTCGTAATATATCAGTTTAGCTTTTGATTCACTTATCTCCATCTTCATATCAATATCTGAATAAAAGCCTACTCCAAGACTTGCATTACTCCTGTCTACAGAATTATATGTAATATTAAATGCAAGGGGGAATAAACCTTTTTGTGATAGGAATTCTCCCACATACACATAATTACCTGTAGACATATTGATGGGATCTCCACCATATGCACATAATGTAATCTTTTCACCGTTTACAGTAAGAATAAGATTTCCCGCCTTCTTTTCATATTCATAGTCTTTAAGCCCTTTTGCTCCAAGTAATGATACTATTTGTAAAAGATTATCCGCTTTTAAGTTTTCCCAAGGGGCAGGGCCCTTTATTTTACTGATAGAAGCTGAGATGCTTTCTTCAAAACAGTCCACGTAAGACTCATAATCTTCCAAAGCCGATATCAGTCCGTTTAACTTGTCCGTTCTGTCATCAATATCTTTTTTTGCACTGCTAATATCACCACATACATCTAAATTACTAAAATTAAGTGTAGACAGTTTTTCATCAACAATTTCCAGTGTATTCTTATATGAATGATATTCCCCTATTGCATGCTTTATACAAGATTTTAATACTTCTATGTAGTTATCTCTACGTACTACACTGCCACTTGATCCTGATGAATAAGAACCTCCCACGACTCCTTCAATCCCTATTGCCTTATTATCTATATCGTTGACACCCGGTATTACCTGAGACTCTATAATATTTATCAATTCTTTAACACTTTCATTATAGCAGTTCAAGTTATTACTCCAGGCATCGGAATTTGTACTAAATTGATTAGCACTCTCTCCTGTCCAGTAATTAGCCAATAATTCTGCATACTCCGCTTTCACGTCATTACCGATTTTTTCCAGGTCATCACTTATTTTTTTAAATTTGTTTAGTACTTCCTGTAGCTTAGCTCTCTTTATTTCAAAATTTTCCATAAATCACCCCTAATCGTCATCTCTATGATGGTATTCATAATCCTCGTCTCTCATATCTTCCAATTCATCATTCAAATAATCTATTTCGTCCCTAAGCCGACTGATAATATTTGATGTCTGCGACTCTATCTCTCTATGCATCTGACTTTCAGTTTCTGCAATATTCCCAATATTAAAAGGTGTCATATACATAGAATTTTCTCCGCCAATACTTGAAAGGTCGCTCCTTATAGTTGAGTCTATACCTCTCAAGCCTTCCATTTTAGTAATTGCAGCTCTAATCTTCCTGATATCCGTTCTGCATCGTCTAATATCCCCACATCTACAGCTCATATTTCTCCTTCCATAAAGTTTAAATTAAAGGTATTTTTACCTTTTTAATATCTCCACCTTTGAATACAAAACCGGTTCCAGACACAAACTTATAATTTCTGATTACAGGCATACGAATGAATGATTTCGCATCAGATGTTTACGGTAATGTTTTACAAATCTCTGATTTTCTTTTTTAAGCTAATTAATTTATCTTCCATTTCCTGCATTTCTCTATCACTTTGTTTTTTAAATTCTGTGAATTCCTCCTCCATAAGTTCAGTTTCATTACAATACCCTAAACAATCTATCAATGTTTTATCTATTGCTCTGCACTCTCTGTAAATATCCTCACGTTCTTCTTTTTCAATAGTAAATTCTTTTAAAGCTTCTTCATATTCTTTATGTAATTTTTCTTTATCACTATCATATCTGTTCATCTTAAACCTCACACTTTTTAGGAATACCAGTAATTCCTGCGTTAGTCTACAACGCAAACCTATGATCTGTATAAAACCCAATTCCCAATCATTATATTTATTCTATCCCTTGTTTAGATCAAGTATTCTTCCGGACACTGAACCGGCATACTCTGACAAACACCACTATTATCATCTGTATCTCAATAAATAACAAAATACAGATGATAATAAATATAAAAGACATTTACTCAATAAATACATCTACATTAGGAAACATTGCTTTAATATCTTTATTTACTTTTACATGATACAATGATATCATATTTAAATTCTTAAAGTTTTTAGCAACATATATATTATTAAGTAAATTTTCCTCTTCATATATACTTGTGTCACCCTCATAAGCACTTCTATAAATAAGCCAAATTGAATCTACATCTTTGAAATACCTTATATCACTTATATTTTTAACATGATATTCTCTAAGATCTAATGACACCATTATTATATTTTCTAAGTCTTTCTTCCAGATAATTCCTAATATCGGCTTGTTTCTTTTCGTCGTAAATGACATATATGGTGCCTCAAGGGTATCCCTAACTGCTCTTTCAAATTCCTTATCATGAAAAAAGGCTATCTGATTCACAATGTATACAGCTACAATAACAAAAACTAACAATAAAATACCTTTTCTTTTATTTCCAGTCATTTCATTCTCCTAACAGCATTTTCAATATCATATGTAACCATTCCATCCTTTGACATTTCAGTTTCTAATATTTTCAGCATATAATCTATTTCGCTTGCTCTCTTAACTATATTTTCTTCTGTAATAGGATTACTTTCATCATATTTCATTTCCTTTGCATACTTTTCAAAATAACCACCTTTAGAAAAGTTTATGTTAAAATTCTCAATATATTCCGAAGTTGGCATTTCTTCCAGATCATCTATCCTGTACCTTGGAAAAATACCACAATTTTGAGTTTTAGCATCTTTTTTACCATCTTCTTCTACTACTGATGAAACATAAAATAAATTAAATGTCTGCACAATGTTACCTATAGATTGCATATATTTAGCTTTTTTATATAACTTTCTTTTTTCACCAACTGCTTCAGCTGATATTTCTTTTACCGAGTTTAATACTGTAACTGTATTACCTACTGTAGTAGCATATGCTCCTAAGGCAAGTGTCATTACACAATTTGATGAACTTTTAACTATGGTCTCCGGAAGTGTCTTATCAATTTCCATTCCATAATACACATACTCCATAGAACCTTCCAGTGCTTTTGATGCACCACTAGCTCCACTAGCAGGTTGACCTACTATAATACTCACATCTTTTTGTTGCTCATAAGGAGTAGTCCTTGTACCACCTACATCTCCTCCATATTTCAAAAAACTTATTATCAATTTATGGTATATATCTTGCTTTACTTCTACATTATATCCTTTACTTTTTGCCGGGTATCTATCACTTTCTCTACTATATAATTTGGTTGCTACAATCTTTGCATCATATGTTGATAACTCTGAAAATGCTTGCGAAAGTTGCATCCAATACCTTCTGTCTTCTATCAACTTACCAATATCACCTTGTTCATTTTTCACCTTAAAATTCATATATAAACCAAAATTATTTAGTCCACCAAGTATCTTATCCACCTTATCATTCTTCTTATAAATATCATTAACAGTATTGAAATACCCTTGGTGATTACTCATGGTTTTCTCATACTCATAGCAATAGTATACAGCTGTATTTATAAGCTCTACATACTCATCACCTCTACTTTCTACCATAAGCTTTGCTATCATAGTATATTCTGCCGCTTCAATATCTGTATTCAAACGCTCCTCCAAAGGTTTTGTCAGTATATTTTGAATTACAGCATTTGCACCTTTTAACTTATATATCTCTTCCAGTTCTTTAGTCCTTTCTTCAAGCTCCTTACGCTTTATATTGGCATAATATCTCGCTATTTCAGATTTTGCATACTGTATATTTACGCTACCCGGTGGTAGCAACATTTCTCCGGTAGCTTTATCCACATTTATCATCTTTAGGTAGTAATGCAATCTACTCAAATAATCCTGCCTTGACTTTACCTCATCAAATATTCCCGAAGTCTCATCACAAAACTCGTATATAATATCCAAGAGTTTTTCACATCTTGCTATCTTCTTCTCATAAAAATTAATAACTGAATTTCTTGGATGCTCCCTATTATATTCTCTATCAAGTCGTCTTTCATACTTTTCTTTTGCTGCGATTATTACATCTTCATCCAACTTTTCAAATCTTGGTAATCTGTCGGCTGCTACACCATATTTCACATTTGCATCATACTCTAAAGTCAAACACTCTATATACATCCTAAGAACAGGTAACAGCACACTCTCCGAGTATTCTCTCGAAGCATCCCAAGCCTTTCCGGTCAATATATCTTTAGTACCATTAAACTTATTTATACTCTCAACTATAAGCGAAACTTGATGTTTTGTATGATAATTTTTTTCTCTAATTGACCTTGTCTCTTCCAGTATATTGTTTCTATTTATATATATACCCATATGTCTCACCTCACATTATTTTAAAAACCAAAAAAATCCCCTATCTTTTTCCTGCATTGACTCACTTATTCCTTTTATACATTCTGTAAGATTTTCTATATAAGGCTTACATTCCTCCGTAAAGTCAGACGAGAATTCTAAGCACTCCATACAATCTGACTGCACATCTGCATTTGTACAATCAAGCCCGTTGTTTCCGCTCTCACGTAAAAGTTCACTACTGTTTTTTGCAATATCAACCCTCATATTGTCTGCTACTGCTGCATTATTTGATATTGTTCCGTTCATATACTTCTCCCTTCACCACAATAATTTTAAATTAAAGGTATTTTTACCTTTTTAATATCTCCACCTTTGAATACAAAT
This sequence comes from Lachnoanaerobaculum sp. MSX33, assembly GCF_000512995.1. NCBI lineage: Bacteria > Bacillati > Bacillota > Clostridia > Lachnospirales > Lachnospiraceae > Lachnoanaerobaculum > Lachnoanaerobaculum sp. MSX33. The sequence continues at coordinate 24,166 of NZ_AZXX01000026.1, forward strand.
CCGGTTCCAGACACAAACTTATAATTTCTGATTACAGGCATACGAATGAATGACTGCTCATCAGGTATTCCAAGTACCACACCTGAATTGATATCCTTCAACTTCTTTGTCAAATCATCAAACCCACGAAGTTCATTCGGAGTCACAGCCTCAACTATGGAAATACCGTAGTCTAGTAACTTCGGAATAAGTTTTTCCAAGTCTGTCCTTATGTCTTTGCATAGGTTAATAAATCTTTCTATATCGTCTATCACTATGACTACCTGTGTAAGTTCCATACAAAACTCTCTCAAACTCTTATCATTTTTTACTCTTTCATACTCACTTACCCTTCGATTCACCTCATCCTCAAGAAGCTTATAAAATGCACCTGAATCAGCTTCATTATTGAAGTAAAACTTGGCCATGTCCTTATACTCTCTGCCAAGTTCACTTCCGACGCTGTCACAAATGTATACCTCGGCTTCTTTTAGCTGTTCCAAAATCAATTTAAGTACATTGGTCTTTCCCGTGCCTTCCTTACCTACTACCATGTGGATATTGCCACATAATTCAAGGCTTTGCACTTCTATCTCATCTGTATCAAGTCCTATACCCGGTTTGTCTGCGCTGTCTGACAATACCATATCAACAGTTACAATCTCCGGCATTACCCTTATGCCGTCCGGCTTTTTACCGAGATTGGCCATATTAAGCTCTTCTATAAGTGCTTCTATATTTTCAGTATAATTTTCAAGCTCTACAGGAGTGTAACACTGCATTATATTTACCTCATCAAGCTTTATAAGTGCTCTTCCCTTTATCTCAGGTAACTGATATTTGCTTCTTCCGACTATTCCCAGAACATCGGTTTTATCAAACAGATAGCCGGCAATCTTATTTTTGAAATTATTTAGAATCGAATATCTTATTGCTCCCTGTCTGGTAGCGGATACCGCCATATATATTCCGATTCCTGCACCGTCTCTGCTAAGCTTATTTATAAATCCTTCCAAATCTATACTTAGTTCTTTCACTACATCATAATTATCAATAAAGATAATTATTGCAGGCAATTTTTCTTTGGCTTTTTCATTATAATTTGAAAAACTTATTGCATTCATCTTTGCAAAAAGCCTTTTTCTAAGCTTTATTTCTTCTTCAAGAATCCTTACAAGCTTTGTCAGCTTTTCCTCATCTTCAAAACTTATATAATCTGCCGTCTGTGGCAACTCTTTTAATTGTATAAGACTTGAATTACCAAAGTCCAAGATATAATAATGCAGACTCTCCGTTCTGTTTTTAAAGGCTAATGTCATGGCTATATTAGTCAAGAAAACAGACTTTCCGACACCTTGTGAACCGAATATAACGATATTTCCGTCTGTTAAAAAATCATGGATAAATTCTATCTGACTCTGGTTTTGCGGTATATCCACAATACCTGTTTCCGCCATAATATCAAGCTTATCATCCACAGTCTTCAATACTTCTTTATCTATATGCTTATTTACTATAACTTCAGGTAGTGACGGTAACCATGTTTTATCTACCGATACATATTCACCTTCATTATAGACATCTCTTATATATTCAACCACTGCTGCAAGTTGTGTGGTATTTGCCTTATTGTCCGAAGTATTATTATCTTCACTTATAAGTTCTCTTTGCCCCAGATTGTTTATTCTGTAAACTCTCCTGTCAAATCCTTCCCCTTCCGTCTCTTCATCAAAATATGCACCGCTGAAAGCAGATTGAAAAAGCTCATAAACCTCATTATTACCAACCTGTAAATATGCACGACCGGGATTGGTTATCTGTGCGGCATCCGGAGTCTTTATCACTTCTTTACTGTCTGCCACATCTTGAACTTTCAGCGCAAGCTTAAACTTTGAGTTGCTCCAAATCTGGTCATCTACAATACCTGACGGTTTTTGTGTGGCCAATATAAGGTGTACACCCAAACTTCTACCTATTCTGGATGTTGAAACCAGCTCCGCCATAAACTCAGGCTGTTCATGTTTCAACTCTGCGAATTCATCTGAAATAAGCAACAAATGTGGCAATGGTATAGCTACTTTTCCTGACTTATACAATTTTGTATAATCATTTATATTATTAACTCCTGATTCATTGAATATTCGCTGTCTTCTACCAAGCTCACTTTTAATAGAAGCCAAAGCTCTCATGCTCTCACTACCGTCAAGGTTTGTAATTGTTCCCAGTAAATGAGGTAAATCTCTAAACAGATTTGCCATTCCTCCACCTTTATAATCTATCAGTAAAAATCCGATATCTTCAGGTGAGAAATTTACAGACAGTGATAATATAATTGTTTGTAATATCTCAGACTTTCCGGAGCCCGTAGTACCGGCTACAAGTCCGTGCGGTCCGTGTGCCTTTTCATGCAGGTTTAAATATACTATATCATCTTTTGCTCTTACACCCACTTGAGTTGCCATGGACTTATAAATACAGGCTTCTTCCCACCTTTTTCTTATATTAAGTTCGTCCAATCTCTTAATACTAAACATTTCAAAAAAACTGATACTGTCAGGTATTTGACTGAATACCCCTTTGACATGCTTTAATCCTGAGAGTCTTCTGGCTTGTTTTTCCATATCTGTACCTTTTATATCATACAGCTTTATATCCTTATTCATGAGGAAGCCTTGATTAAGCACTATCTTCGCATATTCATTTCCATCCACCTTTATAACAGTCTTTATATAATCAGGCAGACTCTCCTGCTTGGCTGCACTGTATACCAGAGAAAATCCGAGTTTTTCACCACTCATTTGTAAATATTCCATTATACTGTGATTCACTACAAATATCGGCTCATCTAATATAAATACAAAATGTGGTGAAAACCTAAGTTCCTTTCTCTCTTCTTCCAACTTCATTTTTCGCTCTTTTAAAATGGTAGTTAGAGTTGCCAATACAAGCTCCGCATGATTGCCTGTAGATATAAGTGTACTCACATTTACACCATGTAGTCTAAGATGTGGATACCAAAACAAATTTGAAAAGACTTTACCTCCGTCCTCATTTGTTATAAGTATAATTTCCAAATCATGATAACTGTGAAAAAAGCAAAGCTGACTTATTATTGCCTTTTGCAGCTCATATACATACTTTCTTTCTCCTACCAATCCAAGATGTGTCTTTTTAAGATCTATAACATATGGAAGATTTTCTATTATAGAAAACTCTTTTCCCAGTTTCAGCATTTCTTCATACAATGCTTCACCTGAATTTTCCATATTCTCTTCATATTTTACTTGAAATAAAGGTTTCATATCAGAAGTACCTACTGATATATTAAGGAAATCTATATCATTGGAATCTCTTTCATAAATTCTGTTGGAATAATTATCACAAAGTGTCTCTATAGCTTTCATATCCGGATAATTAAATTTTAACGACTCTATCTGTTTTTTTCTAAGTCTGTATAAACTTCCTCGCTTATTCAACAAATACTTATTGTAGTTATCGGTTCTTTCTTTTTCCTGATTTTTCCTCTCCTTAACACTTTGTATACCTGTAACTATAGATACAACTATTGTAGCAACCATCATTCCTGCCGACATAAGTATGAATATACCTCTTTTTAACAGTATACCTACTCCTACAGTAATCGCTAATGTTAGAGCCGGTGCGGCAATCCTTTTTAATATAGCATTCTTATCTTTGGCAGGCTTGTTTGGAGGTCTCTTTATCTCTACAGACTCCGCCTGCATATCCATATATATTCTTGGCGATCTTCTATACTCACTTTCAAGCTTATCATACGAATTTATATTCAAAGACTGATTCAAACTTGAATTCAGTATATTTCCTGTTATTGATATTTTCTCTTTGCAATAGTCGACTTTTACACCGGATATAAAAATACTGTCGCCTTCAAAAAGTTCATATGCTCCATTCTCACATATTGCTCCGTTAATATACACACTGCCATATATGACTTTTAAAGTTCCGTCACAAATAACGACCAATATCTTTTTATCGGCTTTAATTAAAATATCACAAAACTCATCTGTACCTATCTTTAATATTTTTTGATCATACTTATAATCAGTTTTACTCGTATTCAACAAAAAAAATCCGATATCACCACCCGATATTCCATAATCAGATGCAAGTTCTATAGCTTTATTTTTATCAATATCATCTTTATCATATGAAATTTCAATACACTTTTTATTATTATAAAGGATCAATGTATTCATTCTTGCTTATTTACCCCCATTGATTCACTCAACTCTTTTATCTTTTTATCCAAATCACTTATAGCACTCTCTTTTTCTTCTCCTGTTATGTTTACATCGGCTTTTAGATATGCACTATGCTTGATATATGTGAATAACAAAAATTCATTGTTACCTATCTTCTTTGTAATATCCTCTGCCGTATCAAATTCACATCTTCCAAGTGCTATCCAAAAATCAAATATATTTGTATCTATATTAATATCGGTATACTCAAGTAAATTATCTCTTTGCTCGGTAGTCAAACCTTCCGTAAATATATATGATCTTGCCAATATATACTTCACGTCCTTCGGAAGCTTTTCAATTTTTATACTCTGTAGAGTGTCTTCAACCTTTATATAATCCGAACTCATATAACTTCCGTAGGCTGTTATCAGTTTTTCTTTATATGGCAATCTTACAAATTGTACAAAAATACCATATATAAGTATTCCCACAGCTATAAGAGCTGTAATCGGTATTGAAAGCTTTAATTTCTTGTATTCTGACTTCTTTACCTGCACCTTAGTATTAATGTTTGTTTCTCTCTCTTTTAAATATCTTTTCAGCAGTTCTTCTTTCAAACTTTTTGTGTCATCTATGTTTTTTATAAAACTCTTTTCAGGAACCTTTGCACTTCCACCGATATACTGTTCAAAAGTATATTTATTGTAGAGTACGCTTGAAACAAGTGCTTTATATTGAATATAGAAATCAGACTCTTTAGTTCTTTTGTCTCTAATAAGAATTTTCGGTACAAGATTTATGTCATATACTATATTTGAAGGTGAAAGGCAAAAGCAGTATTCCTCACTTAATTCCTCTATATCCGCTATATTAACCAAAAGCCTGTACTTCTCTTCTTTACTGAGTACATCTACTGTTTCAAACCCATATAGTCCTTCATCATCAAACTTGAATATACACTCATCATCCGTCTCTTCTATTTCGCAATCCAATAAATGTTTATTCTCATTTGCCAAAAGAAATCTGATTTCTTTTTCAATATTTAAATCAATGTTTTTTACTTTTATTTCAATCATATCATCTCCTTACCGCCACTAATCTGTCACCGTTTTTTATATTTTCCTCTTCCAATGTTTTATACGCACTTATCATCCTTTGTTGCATACATGAGAGGTAATAGTCGGAGAGTAAATCTTTTCTCAATACAAGGACGTCTTTTGTTATCTCACCTATGCACTGCTTGCTGTTCATACTTAAATCTATTTTTTTATCATCTATTTGTAGTGTAAAATCAATGTGCATGCTGTTTCCTCTTTCCATGATTCAATGCAAAAAGAAGCCCAATGCTTCCCATAAATATTAAAAATATTATAGAAAATATTGGACTTATAGTTTTTTCATCTTTATATGTCAAATTGTAATAGTCTGCCTTTGAGGTGAAAATATTAAGTTCTCTCATCTCTCGCTGTACAAGCTCCTTAGGTAACTGTTCATCATTGACGGTAAGTGTCAAATTATTTATAAGCTCATCATATCTTCTATTCTTATCAAGCTCCCGATTTTCAAGTTTTTCCCTACTTTCTTTGGTCAAAATATTGATATCGGGATACTGATCAGTAAGGGCCACTTTATTACTTTGGTCCCTTACCTTAAGAACATTAGTATCCAAATCCAGTTGCATAAATTACCTCTTTTAGGCTTAATCTTCTCTTTTAAACAATATATTTATCACCAGTGCCAGCAATACAATAAAGCTTATCGCTCCGACAGATATAGCCCCTTTTGTATATTTATTATCTAAAATGCTTTTCTTCTTTGACGGCATATTGTACATATAGTCACTTTGTACTTCTACGCTGCTGTCATCATTCGGTGATATCTCTACAGGGCTTGATATAAAGTTATATGCATCCTTATTTCCTATACTGCCTAGCCTTGTATATGAGAGCTTATCTGAAAAATCATTCATAAGCTCACTGTTTTCTGACTTAGTACTTTCCTTTTTACTTCTAAGCTCATTTACAACATCTATCACATTCTTCATTGTAGTGTCATAGGCTTTACCTATACTTTCATCATACATTCTGATATTTTCATCACTTACTCTCATGATGTCATAAACCTTTTTCTCATCATCCATCTGCTTATCTCTAAACTCGGATAATACCATACCGGTACTTCTCTCAAGTTCATTTGCAGCTCTTGACATATAACTGTCATTAAGATGTGTGTATGGATTGTAGTCATCCAGCAAATTTATATATCTTCTTTGTACATCATTAAAATCTCTTATCTTTTCATTTATCTCTGCCGACATATTTGATACCGAATTATCTATTACATCTTCTATATCATTTCTAAATGCATCATTCAGTTCCTCTATCGGGAAATTTAATGTTGTTTTTATTGTATTAAAATCTGTTTCAGCTGCTGTATTGAGTCCCGTCAAATATGTATTTGACCCGATAAAAGGATTCATTGTTATATTAAATGTAGGCACAATATTATCCGTCATACTGTTTATTGCATTGGACATTGTTGCCGTATTTATATTTTCACGCATGATTGCATCTGATGCGGTAGCAAGCTTTGAGAGAAGATACTCCCTCTCCTCTGTATCCATAACAAGTTCATGCATTATCACATTTTCGATATATCGCCTCATAAGCTCCATACCGCTTCTTTGTATATTTTGATACTCCTGTTCAAAAATTCTTCTATAGCTGTTTTCTATGATGCTGCTTATTTCGAGATTAATTCGACTACGTAGTGCGTTTGACTCTGAAGCAAGGTGCACATTTGCCTCTTCCTGCAAGGCATTCTTTGTCTGTTCATTCTGTCTCTTAAATATCTCATCAAACATATTAAAAGATGAATTTAACCTGTCATTATGACCGCTTAAAAGTCTTTCAATATTTGTAAGTCCATGTGAATATACACTGTTTCCGGAATTATCCCTCAGTGGTGTCAGACTTTCAAAAAATCTTCCAAAACTGTCTGTACCTGTTCTTACTTCTTCCCCTTCTCTCTTTATATTATCAAAGTTTCTTTCATTTTCTTCCTTGGCTTCTCTTAGTTCCCTTGAAAACGAATCAACTATATTTTCATTTTCTATATTATATTTATCCAAATCTATATCTGAAGGCTTAAAATCTATATTATTTTCTTTAACATTCTCATATCTGCCCAATAAACTTTCAGGAGATATGCTGTTTATATTGTCAAGGTCTATACTGTCGTTTTTTAGTATTACCTTTGTATTGTCCTGAGCTCTATGATACTCTTCCAATATTGCACTCACATATATAAATGTTATATTTTCACTTACAACAGATGCAAATGAATTTATATCATTTACAATACTTGCAAGTGATGCGTCATTATTATCCGCATTAACCGTATATTTTATTGTGGCTTTTTGTGGATCATTGTTTATACTCTCCACCGCCTTTGAAAATGTGGCAGGTATTACTATGTATGCACCATACTTTCCTGATTTTAATCCGTTTCTGGCATCATCCAACCCTGTCATGTAAAAATGTTCATTCGGAAGTGTTATTATCTTCCCGGCATAGTATGCTTTCTTTCCTTTTACCTTTACTCCGTCATCTAAGTTCACTACAGCTATATCTTTAGTAGACACCACTTTATATGACTTGTCACTTTCAATAATCTGATAATTATTAGCTGTATTAATATTTTGTGGAATCTCTGTATTTGCGATAGTTCCAAGAACTATACCGCTACATAGCATACATACACTTAACGCTACAGCCATAAGCTTCGTTGACTTTAAAATTCTCCCCATATATAATCCTCCAAGTCTATGTTATTTATTCCATGTCATCTGCTATATTCTTTTCTGTCTTAAATAAATTTGCCGAATTTTTCCTTCTATTTTTCATCCTGTTTCTATATCACTTTCCTCCATACATACCGGCTACAAACTTAGCCTCCATTCTCTAACATTCACTCTCCAAAAACTCAATTTCCTTAAACTGTCTGCGATATCTTCCATTTCAGGCAGTATCCTACCCTCCACCAAGTCATTCATTTCATCAAGTATATTCACAAGTTCTTTTGTTTTGGAATAGTCTATTGCTACTGCTCCAAAGTCGGAGGTGCCGTATACTTCATATTTCTTTAAATCCTCTAAATCTTTGTCTCTTACTATATTGCTCATTATGCTTAGCCTGTGTTCGGTTAAACTCATCCCAATCAATTTTTACATATTCCAACATATATACAAAATACTCTTTAATATACTTTACTATAAATGTATCTACCAAATATCCTACAAGCTCTACTCCCTCCTTGATCCGGCATGCTTTCCTCTAAAAGATATACACCTGATTGTCTCTTTCAAATGTACAAGCTTGCATTCCTTTAGGATTATGATCCGGATTTCCATCACCATCAGTATCTTCCCAACTCATATTTGAAATTCATGCTTTACCCAGTTCAGGTCTGTCTTTTATTACGGTTTTTATTACCGAGAGATTTTCGGCAATTGCCTTCCGGCATGAACTATCTAGATTGGCAATATCCTCAGCTCTTTCAATTATATTATCAACACTATAACCTTTTTTTAATCCGCCTTATCCAATGGTAAATGCTGTATAATATTGTAAAGTGCTTTCTCTTGCAATTCACCATTTGATGGAATGTTATCTGCCATGATTATCATGAAAAGATGTCATCCTTCACTCACTCTCAAAGTCCACTACCAACCAGTCCCACTATAAAACTATTATTAAAAGAATACCTCTTATTGCTTCTTC
>NZ_AZXX01000027.1:0-18248 GCF_000512995.1 Lachnoanaerobaculum sp. MSX33
CATCCACTTTCATGGCGTTGACATGAATAATCTAGGTTTATTTATTAACAAGCTTAAACTTAATCAAAACAAACGCATACAGATTCTACCTGTTGGTGGATATGAAAACACATTAGATTTACATCGAAACCTTATGATTGATAAGGTTCTTTCTGAAAATGCCCGTATTATTAGCATTATTGATGGCGATGTTAAAAATATTGTAACAGAAAAAAAGAAAGAGAGTACTTTATGGTATTCGATACCAAGTGATAATATACTATTTCTCCCTATTGAAAGCCTTGAAAAGTACTTAAAGGTTCAACTTTTCGATAAAGAAAACTTCGATTTAATGAGACAAATTAGAGATTGTCTATTTGAACTTGAATCAGAAGTAAATTGGTTTAGAACAGAGTATTTACAAATATAGCTTCTAAAAAAGCTGATGATGAAAAGAGAAAAAAACCAGTTAAGGATGATAAAGAATACTTTGTTAATGGAAAAAATTTGTTTAGTATTCTATCCGAAAAATACGTTTCTTCTCATGATAATAAAAATAAAGGTGATTTTAGAAAAGAAATATCTAAACTTGTTATTGAATATAATGACTATTCTCTTTTCGAGACAGAACTTAAAAAAACTTTTAATTTTCTATTTCCTTGATAATACATTTTGTACTCAAACTACAATAGATAAGTTTAGGAGTGATTTTTGGATACTTGCTGATTATTTGTATCAGATGCGTGTAAGTAATGATTATGTTGCGTGCGAGACGGTAATCAAACATGTAGATGAGCTTTTGATGTTAATGTCTGCAATGACAAAAGATGACAGATTTGAAGAAACGATAAACGAGCTTAGTAGAAAGGAGAGTGTAACAATGTGTGAGGTACTGGATAAAGTGGAAGCAAGAGGTAGAAAAGAAGGTGTGATAAGTGTGCTTATTTCTTTGGTAAAGGATGGCATATTAAGTGTATCGGAAGCTGCGAAAAGGGCGGATATGAGTGAAGAAAACTTTAAGCAGTATCTAAAGTCTTGATAATTGTTGCTTTAAATACAAACTCACAGAAATAAAATTAAATTTTTTTCTGTGAGTTTTATTATATGCTTACCTGTTGTGGTTTTATACAACAGTAAAAAAAATTGACAGAAATGAATATTATTTCACTGCTTTTGCCCTTGTTTTTTTGTTGATTTCATTATAAAATAGCTTAAGATTGTTTTGTATTTAACAATATCGGTGATGCTATATTTTTTATTAAAATATAATATCACGGTGATCAAAATCTATTTAGATCACAACAACTTATTAATTAAAACGGAGGTTTGTATATGGCTCAAATAGGAGTTTCTGCTATGAAACGAATTGAAGATTTGCTCGATACCGGAAGTTTTGTGGAAATTGGCTCATATATAAGTTCAAGGAACACAGATTTCAATCTATCTGATAAGGATACTCCAAAGGATGGTGTATTGACAGGTTACGGTACGATTAATGACAGTCTGGTATATGTGTATAGTCAGGATCCTTCAGTGCTTGGCGGCTCAATAGGAGAAATGCATGCAAAGAAGATTGTTGCACTATATGATATGGCAATGAAGATGGGAGCACCGGTAGTAGGGCTTGTTGATTGTGCAGGTCTGAGACTGGAAGAGTCTTTTGATGCATTGGATGCCTTTGGAAAAATATATTTAGCACAGACAAAAGCAAGTGGAGTTATTCCGCAGATACAGGCTGTGTTCGGTCTAAGCGGCGGCGGAATGGCTATCAGCAACGGACTCAGTGATTTTGTATTTATGGAGAAGGATAAGGCAAAGGTCTTTGTAAATTCACCAAATGCTATAAACGGAAATTCACAGGATAAGAATGATTTTTCAAGTGCCAAGTTCCAATCGGAATCCACAGGTTTGGTTGATTTTATAGGAACCGAGTCTGAAATCATTTCAGGAATCAGAGAGCTTATTTCAGTTCTTCCTGCAAATAATGAGGATGATATGTCATATATCGAGTGCACAGATGATTTAAACAGACTTACACCTGAACTTGAAGGTAGAATAAGCGATCCCGCACTTGCACTGAATATTATTTCAGACAGCGGATATGTGCTTGAAGTAAAGAAAAATTTTGCAAGAGAGATGTTTACAGGTTTTATCAGATTAAACGGTAATACTGTAGGTGTAGTAGCAAACAGAAGAGCACTTTATGATGAGAACGGCGAGATTGCAGATGAGTTTGAAAATGTACTTTCTCATCAGGGAAGTGATAAGGCGGCAGGTTTTGTTGAATTCTGTGACGCCTTCAATATTCCGGTACTTACACTTGTAGATGTAAAAGGATACAGAACTACAAAATGCAGTGAGAAGAGAATGCCTAAGGCAGGTGCAAAGCTTACATATGCATATGCAAATGCAACAGTTCCTAAGGTCAGCCTTATAGTGGGTGATGCTTACGGAAGCGCTTCACTTTCAATGAATTCAAAATCAATAGGTGCCGATATAGTTTTTGCATGGGAAAATGCAAAGATGGGTATGATGAATGCAAGTGAGGCTGTAAAGATAATATATTCAAAAGAAATTGATTCAAGTGAAGATATAAAGGCAACTCTTGACGAGAAAACAAGAGAGTATGAGAACTTACAAAATTCAGCCGTATATGCTGCAAGAAGAGGATATGTAGATGATATTATTACGGTAGCAGATACAAGAAAGAGATTGTTGGCAGCCTTTGAAATGCTTTTTACAAAGAAAGAAGATCGTCCATATAAGAAACATGGATCAATTTAGAGGTGGATCATGAAAAAGAGAATAAAGTATTTAATCTTAAGTCTGTTTATGATTGCCATGCTGGCACTTAGTGCATGCGGTAAAAAGGCCGACTCTGAGAGTTCAATACCTGAGGATATTTCAAATCAGCTTCCGGTACAGGCTGAAAGTTTATTGAATCAGCTGTATAAAATGAATGATGCGGAGCTTGACCAGGTAATTGACAGTGTAGAGCAAAACGGTCAGACGGCATTTGCCGAAGGTGTAAAAAACTTTAAATCAACAAAAGAACTTGTCGGAGATCTTGTAGGTATTGATGATACAAAAGTCTCAGCTTCAGAAGGCAATTATGTTGTTAAGGTAAATTATTCCGGTGAAAACAGAAAATCCGAGATGACACTCGGTTTTGACAGCAAAACAAATCAGGTAGCGGTATTTTCTATCACACCTAAGTACAGTGTTCTTGAAAATATGGAAAAGGCCGCACTTAATACAGTTCTCGGTATGGGAACGGTATTTATTATATTGATTTTTATATCATTCCTTATAAGCTTGTTTAAGTATATAAATGTATTTGAAAATAAATTAAAAGCAAAGACTAAGGAAGAACCTGTAATCGAGGTAGCTGCTGTAAACGAGCCTGAAAATCTTGAGGATGATTTGGAGCTTGTAGCGGTTATAACGGCGGCTATAGCGGAGTTTAGCAATACAGATGCATCAAACCTTATTGTTCGTTCAATAAAGAGAGTAAAAAGATAGTGGAGGGAAAAATGAAGAATTATACTATTACAGTAAATGGCAAATCATATGAAGTTTCTGTTGAGGAAAGAGGAGGAGCAAGTGCTCCTGTTACACCTGTAGCAGCCGCGCCGGTGGCACCTGTAGCAAAGGCTGCACCTGCAACAAGCGGTAGCGAAGGCAGAGTAAAGGTTGTTGCACCTATGAGCGGAAAAATTCTTGGCATCAAGGTAAGTCCTAATCAGGCTGTTAAAAAAGGTGAAGTGGTAGCTGTACTTGAAGCTATGAAGATGGAAAATGATATCGTTGCACTTGAGGACGGTACAATTGCAAGTATAAATGTAAATGTTGGAGACAGTGTTGAAACCAATCAAACTCTTGTAACAATCAACTAATATCCGGAGGGAGAAAAAATGGATTATATATTAAATACATTATCCAATTTGATTGCTCAGACCGCATTCATGAATCTTACCTTCGGCAATTTGATAATGATTTTTGTTGCCTTTATATTTCTATATTTGGCAATAAAAAAAGGCTTTGAGCCACTTTTGCTGGTTCCTATTGCTTTCGGTATGTTACTTGTAAATATCTACCCGGATATAATGCTTAGACCTGAGAATTCGGCAAACGGTGTTGGAGGTTTGCTTCACTATTTCTATGTATTGGATGAATGGAGTATATTGCCGTCACTCATATTCATGGGTGTAGGTGCACAGACTGACTTCGGTCCGCTTATTGCAAATCCGAAATCATTCTTACTCGGTGCGGCTGCACAGTTTGGAATTTATGCGGCTTATTTTATAGCAATCTTTATGGGATTCAATGATAAAGCGGCAGCAGCTATATCTATTATAGGTGGAGCTGACGGACCTACTTCTATCTTCCTTGCAGGAAAGCTTGGACAGACTGAATATCTGGGACCTATAGCTGTAGCGGCATATTCATATATGGCTTTGGTACCTATCATACAGCCGCCTATTATGAAATTCTTTACAACTGATGAGGAGAAGAGAATCAAGATGGAGCAGCTTCGTCCTGTATCACAGCTTGAGAAGATTCTTTTCCCTATAATAGTTACAGTAGTGGTATGCCTTATACTTCCTACTACAGCACCTTTGGTAGGGATGCTGATGCTTGGAAACCTCTTTAAAGAGAGTGGAGTTGTAAAGCAGCTTACAGAGACAGCAGCAAATGCAATGATGTATATCGTTGTTATCTTACTTGGAACCAGCGTAGGTGCTACAACAAGTGCGGAGGCATTCCTTAAAGTTACAACCTTAAAGATTGTAGCTCTCGGACTTATAGCTTTTGCCTTCGGTACCTGGGCAGGTGTAGTATTCGGTAAGTTAATGTGTAAGGTTACCGACGGTAAGGTAAATCCGCTTATCGGTTCGGCAGGTGTTTCGGCAGTACCTATGGCAGCCAGAGTTTCACAAAAGGTCGGTGCGGAGTATGATCCAACAAACTTCCTTTTGATGCATGCTATGGGACCTAATGTGGCAGGTGTTATCGGTACGGCTGTAGCTGCAGGAACCTTTATGGCAATATTCGGAATAGTATAAGGAGGGATTATGGCAGAAATTCAGAAAAAGCCTGTTCAGATAGTTGAGACCGTGCTCCGTGATGCACATCAGTCTTTGGTTGCTACAAGAATGACTACAGAACAGATGCTTCCTATAATAGATAAAATGGATAAAGTAGGCTACAGAGCTGTAGAATGTTGGGGTGGTGCCACATTTGACGCTTCACTCAGATTCTTACATGAAGATCCGTGGGAGAGACTGCGTAAGTTTAAAGACGGATTCAAGAATACCAAGCTTCAGATGCTCTTTAGAGGACAGAATATCCTGGGATACAATCATTATGCGGATGATGTTGTAGAGTACTTTGTTCAAAAGTCGATTGCAAACGGTATTGATATAATTCGTATCTTTGATGCTTTAAATGATATCAGAAACTTAAAGACAGCTGTTGATGCGGCAAATAAAGAGAAGAATGCTGAAGTTCAAATTGCTCTTTGCTATACTTTGGGTGATGCATATACACTTGAGTATTGGAAAGATATTGCAAAGAGAATAGAAGATATGGGTGCAGATTCTCTCTGTGTAAAGGATATGGCAGGACTTTTGACACCATATGCGGCAGAGGAACTTATCGGAAGTCTTAAGGAATCTACAAACTTACCTATAGAGCTTCATACTCACTATACTGCAGGTCTTGCATCAATGTCACTTTTAAAAGCTGTAGAGTCGGGTTGTGATATTATTGATACTGCAATTTCACCTTTTGCACTTGGTACTTCACAGCCTGCTACAGAGGTTATGGTTGAGACATTTAAGGGAACACCTTATGATACAGGTCTTGATATCAACTTACTTTCTGAAATTGCAGATTATTTCCAGCCGATAAGAGAAGGATTTATAAAGAGCGGACTCCTAAATCCGAAGGTACTTGGAGTAAATATAAATACTTTGAAATATCAGGTTCCGGGAGGAATGCTTTCAAACCTTATCAATCAGCTTAAAGAGGCGGGTAAGGAAGATAAGTACAGAGAAGTTTTGGAGGAGATTCCAAGAGTAAGAAAAGACTTCGGTGAGCCGCCACTTGTTACACCTTCATCACAGATTGTAGGTACACAGGCGGTTATGAATGTGCTCTCAGGTGAGAGATACAAGCTTGTTCCGAAGGAATCAAAGAAGATAATGCTTGGAGAATTCGGACAGACTATCAAACCTTTCAATGAAGAAGTACAAAAGAAGATAATAGGTGATGAGAAGCCTATAACATGCAGACCGGCAGATCTTATTCCACCACAGCTTCCTGAGTTTGAGAAGCAGGTTGCAAAGTGGAAAGAGCAGGATGAAGACGTGCTTACATATGCACTTTTCCCAAAGGTTGCAGAAGAGTTCTTTGAATACAGAGCAGCACAAAAGACAAAAGTGGATATGACTAAAGCAGACAAAGATGCAGGCGCATATCCGGTATAAATAAAAAATAAGTATTCAAAAATCCCTTACTTAATGTAGGGGATTTTTATGTAAGTGAAAATGAAAGAAATAAAGAAAAAAGTTTTAAATCAGTTTAGCAGTGCCAGAATTATATTATTCGGCTTTATCATTATGATATTTTTAGGTGCAAGTATTCTAAGTCTTCCTGTTTCATCAAGAAGCGGAGATTTTACACCGTTTATAGATGCTTTATTTACTGCTACCAGTGCAAGTTGTGTTACAGGACTTATAGTGTATGATACAGCTACACATTGGTCATTATTCGGTAAGATAATAATAATAGCTATGATACAATGTGGCGGACTCGGAGTTGTTACCATGATAACTGTATTTACTCAAGTTGCAGGTAAAAAAATCGGTCTTAGAGACAGAGCAACATTACAAAGTGCTTTGTCGGCCCCACAAATAGGAGGTATTGTAAAACTTACAAGTTTTATATTTAAGGGAACCATAATTATAGAAATGATCGGTGCACTCCTTATGTTTCCAAGTTTTATGAAAGATTTCGGTGTAACAAAGGGAATATACTATTCAATATTTCATTCTATATCTGCATTTTGCAATGCAGGATTTGATTTGATGGGAGATGTGAGTAAATTTTCATCTTTAACAAAATACCAATCGGATGTAATGATAAATATTAGTATAATGCTCTTGATACTTATAGGTGGATTGGGATTTCTCATATGGAAAGATATGATAAATTACAAGTTTGATATGAAAAGATATTCCACTCAGACAAAGATGGTATTGGTTATGAGTGTGGTATTAGTGATATTTCCGTCTGTTTTATTTTTCTTTACAGAGTTTAGCAGTTTGGAAATTAAAACAAGAATACTTTCAAGTGTATTTCAAGCGGTTACACCCAGAACAGCAGGATTTAACACAATTGATTATACGAAATTCAGTGATAACGGTATAGCGATGACAATTATATTGATGTTGATTGGCGGAGGTTCAGGATCAACTGCAGGCGGTATCAAGATGAGCACCGTATTTATTTTAGTTGCTACAATGTGCTCCGTTTTAAAGCAGGACAAAGAGGTAGCGGTATTTAAGAAAAGAATTGAACCGGATATAATAAAGAATGCTGTTGCGGTATTTGTACTGGACATTGTATTATTTGTAGCCGGATCAATGATTATAAGCGGAATAGAAGGATTTTCGTTGAAAGAAACAATGTTTGAGTGTGCATCTGCTGTTGCAACGGTAGGACTGACTTTAGGTATTACGCCACATCTTGGGACTATTTCAAAGATATTGTTGATCTGTATGATGTATATAGGAAGAGTGGGCGGTATAACACTTATCTTTGCAGCCGTTAATCCTAAGAATAACGGAAATGCAAGATATCCTAAGGAGCAGGTAGCAGTTGGATAAATTTGATATGAGGTGAATTATGAAGAGTTTTTTGGTAATAGGTGTAGGGCGTTTTGGGCGTCATTTATGTAAGAAATTATATGAACTTGGATATGATGTAATGGCTGTTGACAGAAATGAAGACTGTATAGAGCAGGTATTGCCTTATACTTTAAATTCAATGATTGGAGACAGTACAAAGATTGAGTTTATAAAATCAATCGGTGTCGGCAATTTCGACACTTGCTTTGTGGCAATAGGTGATGATTTTCAAACTTCACTTGAAACAACATCACTGCTTAGTGAGTGTGGAGCAAAATACGTGGTATCCAGAGCATCAAGAGATACGCAAGCAAAATTTCTTTTAAGAAACGGTGCAAACGAAGTTGTTTACCCTGAAAGGCAACTGGCTGAATGGACTGCTATAAGATACAGTTCAAACAATATTTCAAATTATATAGAGCTGCCCGGAGAAAATTCTATTTTTGAATGTAAGGTGCCTAAAAGCTGGGAGGGAAAAACTGTATTGGAGCTGGATATAAGGAAAAAATATAAAGTTAATATTATGGCAATTAAAAAAGGTGATAATTGGTATATGACTATTACCCCACAGATAAAGTTTGAAAAGAATCAGGATATACTGGTTTATGGTGCAAATAAGTATTTGGAAAAGTTTTTAGATTTTGATGCAACCAACTTTACAACAGGAGAAGAAGGTGATGAAGACTAGTTGTATGTCTATAAGACTTGCAAGACCTGAGGATGCAAAAAACCTTCTTGAGATATATGCATATTATGTGAAGGAGACAGCAATATCATTTGAGACAGAGGTGCCAAGTGTGGAAGAGTTTAAATTCCGAATAGAAGAAATATTAAAAAAATATCCATACATTGTTGCCTGCTATGATGATGAAATACTCGGATATGCATATCTTCATCCATTTGTGGGAAGAAAAGCTTATGAACTCAGCGCAGAGACTACCATATACCTAAATCCTGATAAGAAGAAAATGGGTATAGGCAAAAAATTATACTCGGTCCTGGAGGATATAGCAAAGGCACAGAATATAACAAATTTATACTCCTGTATCGGTTATGTGGATAAAGAGGATGAGTATTTAAATAATAACAGTGCAGAGTTTCATGAACATATGGGTTATAGAATGGTTGGAAAGTTTGAAAACTGCGGACATAAATTCGACAGATGGTATCATATGATATGGATGGAGAAGATAATAGGAGAACATGGGGAGATTAAGGAGTTTTTGAGGTTTGAGGAGACAAATTATATACTTTAAATATTAATATTTCATTGACAAAAACATATGAATATGATTAAATGAACTTAGAAATAATATTCCATAAAATAAAATATTTACTGAAATAATATTTTATAATTTGCGAATGATAGGAGTTTTATGAGAGAAGAAGATTATCAGATTTCTTTTGAAATAATTGCTGCAGCAGGGGACAGTAAGGGGTATTCAATGGATGCCATCTGTGATGCAAGAAAGGGCGACTTTGAATCTGCAAATGAAAAGCTTAAAGAGGCGAATCAAAGACTTTTACAAGCTCATGAATTACAGACAGATATGATTGCAAAGGAAGCCGGAGGTGAGCAGGTTCCTGTAAATATTATTCTGATACATTCACAAGATCATCTTACAATGGCGAATGTGGCTGAGGAATTGGCTGAGGAGATGATCTCACTCTATAAAACTATTGCCGATCTTAAGACGGAAATAGAGGAAATAAAAAAGAAAATATAAAAGTGATTGGGAGTTCCATAAAATTTGGAGGTAATACATTGGATATAGTATTGCAAATCAAAGAGGAATATTCAAAACTGACCAAGTCGGAACAGAGAGTGGCGGATTATTTTATAGATAATTATAAAGATGCTATAAATCTAAGTACACAATCAATTGCGGCAATAACAGGCACATCACCGGCTACAGTCATAAGATTTGTAAAAAGTCTGGAATTTGACGGTATTCAACAGCTGAAACTGGCATTGGCTGCAGATTTGGATTCGGATAAAGATTATACAGGCGATGAGATAATACATCCTGAAGACGAACTTGAAGATATTATAGAAAAAAACAAAATAAATCTTATTAAGAGTATTGAAAAACTTTATGCTCTGATGGATATAAGTCTTATTGAAGAGGCGATAGATGCAATAGATAATGCAAGGAAAATATATCTGTTCGGAGTAGGAGCCAGCGGTATAGTTTGTTACGATATAAATTATAAGCTTTCAAGAATAGGTAAGGATGTTGTATTTAATAATGATATACATTTACAGCTTGTTAATTTGAACTTTATTAAAAAAGAAGATGCCTGTGTTTGTATAAGTTATAGCGGAAATACAAAGGAGACTGTTTTGGTAGCTGAAATTGCAAAAAGAGCAGGGGCAAAGACAATAGGTATTTGTTGTTTCGGCAAGAATGAATTGTCTAAAATCTGTGATATAACTCTTCGTGTTCCGCATGATGAGAGAGAATTAAGACTTGGAGCAATTTCAAGTCGTAATACCACACTTACTTTATTGGATATGATTTATCTTGCAATATCACACAGACATTATCCCGAAGTTCTTAAAGATATTGAAGCCACAAGAGATTTGATAAAGAAACTTAGAGACTGATTTTGTTAAAGGAAGTGAAAAATGAGAATGCTATGGGGAGGTGCAAGTGCCTCAAGTCAATATGAAGGAGGATTTACTCTTTTTAATAAGGGTATGGATACCCAAGACTGCAGAAGATATATAAAAAGGACAGATAATGCTACTACCTCTACAAGACTTCTGACAAAAGCCGATATAGAAAGAGCGAAAAATCCGAAAGATGGTGACTTTTTCCCGGGAAGAAAGGGAAGTGAAGGACTTGCACATATTGATGAAGATATAGAATATTTATCTGAACTTGGGATAGACATATACAGGATTTCCATTGCCTGGTCCAGAATTTTTCCGACAGGTGAAGAAGAGGAACCGAATGAAGATGCTCTTAATATGTACGGGGATATTCTTAAAAAATTAAAAGAAAAGGGTATTAAGATATATCTTAGTCTTACACACTATGCGCTACCTCTTGCACTGGTTGAAAAATACGGTGGATGGAAAAACAGAAAGCTTGTCGATTTGTATTTAAAATATGCAAAAGTAATATTTGAAAGATTTGGAAAGTACCTGGACTATGTAGTACCTTTCAATGAGATAAACACCGGCTTTTTCAGTCCTTTCAACGGACTTGGACTTCTCAGAGATGAAAACAAAGAGGGAAGCGGATATGATTTAAATGATATATTTGCAGGATTGCACAATCAGTTTATAGCTTCCGCAAAGGTAATAGAGCTTGGAAGAAAAATGCTTGATGCAAGTTTCGGATGTATGGCTGCCTGTTTTTGCTATTACGGATATTCATGTAATCCGTTCGATCAGTTAAAGACGCTTCAATATGAACAGGTGAATCAATGGTTCTTTACAGATGTATTGGCCGGTGGAGAGTATCCGTATTATATGAAGAAGTATTTCAGAGATAATAATGTGAATGTGGAGTTTCTACCTGGAGATGAAGAACTGCTAAGAAATAATACGGCGGATTTTGTAGGATTTTCATATTACCAGTCAAATGTATGTGCATCGGAAGAGATGGAAAAAACAGCCGGAAATCTTGTTGTGAGTACAAAGAATCCTTATTTAAAAGCAAATGAATGGGGTTGGCAGATTGATCCTGTCGGAATAAGAATTTCCATGAATAAGATTTATGACAGATACAAAAAGCCTGTAATGATTACCGAAAACAGTTTCGGATACAATGATGTACTGTTGGAAGGCAATATTATAAATGATGATTACAGAATAGAATATCTGAAAGATCATTTTGAACAGATAAAGCTGGCAATCGATGACGGAGTGGAATGTCTGGCATATTTGCTCTGGGGAATTATAGATATTGTATCAGCCGGTTCTTTGGAAATGAGTAAGAGATACGGTGTGGTATATGTCGATGCCGACAATCTTGGAAACGGAAGCTACAAAAGATATAAAAAGAAAAGTTTTGAATTCTACAAGGATTATATAGAAAAGGAGAGAGAAAGTGTTAAGTCTTGATAGATTGGATACTGAAAAAAGAAATATTAACACGATGAATCTTGACGAACTTTCCACAGTAGAAATCATTGAGAAAATAAATCAAGAGGATAAAAAAGTTGCAGACTGTGTGGAGCCTGTTATTCCGGAAATAGGAAAGGCAGTGGACTTTGCAGTACAAAGTATAAAAAGAGGCGGCAGACTTATTTATATCGGTGCCGGTACATCCGGCAGACTTGGAATACTTGATGCCAGTGAATGTCCGCCGACTTACGGAGTACCTTTTGATATGGTGATAGGAATCATGGCAGGTGGTGACAAGGCCATGAGAAAAGCTGTTGAAGGTGCGGAAGATTCCAAAGAACTTGCCGTTAATGATTTAAAGGAACTTAAACTTGACGAGAGGGATACTTTGGTAGGACTTGCGGCAAGCGGTAGAACTCCTTATGTAATAGGCGGTCTTGAATATGCAAGAAGTCTGGGCAGTAAAACGGTGGCTATCAGCTGTGTACAGGGAGCTCAAATATCCGATTATGCGGATGCAAAAATAGAAGTGGTTGTAGGAGCCGAAGCGATAACCGGTTCAACCAGAATGAAAGCCGGTACGGCACAAAAGATGGTACTTAATATGATTTCCACAACTACAATGGTAAAGATAGGCAAGGTATATCAAAACCTTATGGTAGATGTGGCTACAACCAATGAAAAGCTGAGAGTAAGGGCTTTGAATATAGTAAGTGAAGCTACAGGAATAGATAAGGATATCTCAAAAAAGCTTTTGGAAGAATCAGGGTATGATGTCAAAGTTGCCATAGTTATGGGAATTGCATCTGTGAGTGCCGATGAGGCTAAGGAAACTTTGGAAAATAATAATCTTGATGTCAGTACAACGATAAAGAAATTGCTTAAAAATAACAGGTGATTGAAAATATTTATTTAAAAATATTAAAATTCGATTTCATACAAAATCGGGTTTAGAAAGAAGGTAATATATGAAGGTATTATTTGTTTGTTCGGGCGGCATGTCATCAACCATTGCCGTAAATGCCTTGAAAAAAGAGGCCGAAAAGCATGGTGAAACGATTGAAGTTCTTGCAATAGGAACTCAGGCTGTTGATGACGAGGTAAAGAACGGTTGGAATTGTGTGATGGTTGCGCCACAGATTCGCCACAGATTTGATAATATCAAGGCTGCGGCAGATGCACAGAATATTCCATGTGCATTAATCGAACCTATGGCTTATTCACCTCTTGGTGGACCTAAGCTTTATACACAGATGAAGGGATTAACAGGAGGTAATTAAAATGTTTGATAATATTGCTGCATTTTTAGACAAAAATCTAAGTACACCGATGGCAAAGCTCAGTGAACAAAGACATTTAAGAGCTGTAAGAGACGGTATTATTGCCACTTTGCCTATAGTAATTGTAAGCTCACTTTTTCTTGTAATTGCATTCTTGCCGAATCAAATGCCTGCATCTTGGGGAATTGCACAGTTTATAAAAGCAAATGCGGGCAGAATTCTTCTTCCATATCGTATGGCAATGTATATTATGACATTGTATGCAGTATTCGGAATAGGATTTTCATTGTCAAAGAGCTATGATTTGGACGGACTTTCAGGAGCTATTCTTTCAGAATTGACATTCCTTTTGACAGTCGTACCGGTATCACTTCCTGAGGCAAGTGAAGAAATTCAAAGCCTTGCCGCAAACAATCAGGCTTTGGCAGATTATATTAAGGCAATACCAAGCGGTTGGCATCTTGGAATGTCATATATCGGATCCGACGGAATGTTTGTAGGTATTCTTTCAGCATTCTTTGCGGTAGAAATCTATAGATTTACACAAAAATCAGGCTTTAAAATCAGAATGCCTGAGCAGGTTCCGGAATCTGTTGCAAGAAGTTTTGAAGCACTTACACCTACCGTTATTATTCTGCTTATAGTTTCAACCATATGTATGTGGCTTGGAATAAATGTTCACGGTATTGTAGGTTCAGTTATAAGACCTATAGTACATGTTGCGGATACACTTCCTTCAGTACTTTTGCTTACATTCCTTGATTCATTCTTCTGGTGCTTCGGTATACACGGAAGCAGCGTGGTAGGTAGTGTTACAAGACCTATATGGCTTATGCTTCTTGAGCAGAATTCAAATGCGCTTGCAGCAGGAATGGCTATTCCGAATATTGCTCCTGAGCCTTTCTATCAGTGGTTTATATATATCGGAGGTTCAGGAACAACTATAGGACTTGCAATCTTACTTTTATTCAGATCAAAATCACAGTATGGCAAGACACTTGGAAAGGTAGCTTTTGTACCGGCGCTATTTAATATCAATGAACCGATGATTTTCGGATGCCCTATAATCCTTAACCCTGTTCTTTTGATACCTTTTGTTTTAAATCCGATTATTTGTGCTATAATTGCATGGATAGCAACTGAGCTTGGACTTGTAAACAGGGTGGTGGCGTCAGCACCATGGACCTTGCCGGGACCTATAGGTGCATTCCTTGCAACAAACGGAGATATCAGAGCACTTATATTAAATGTACTTTTGATAATTCTTTCAATACTTATTTATCTTCCGTTCTTTAACAAGTATGATGCAGATTTAAAGAAGCAGGAAGAAAGTGATGTTGCTGCATAATATTTTACGTAATAATATAAAGGAGAGTTATGCGTAGACTTGGGATATCAATTTATCCTGAAAAAGACAGTGTGGAAAATATTATTGAATATATTAAGAAAGCCGGATTTTCCGGCTTTTCTCGTATTTTCTCATGCCTTTTATCAGTGAATAAATCAAAAGAAGAGATAATACATGATTTCAGTAAGATAAATCTTTATGCAAAGAGCCTTGGATTTGAAATAATAGTTGATGTATCACCGTCAGTTTTTGATAAACTGGGAATATCATATAAGGATCTTTCTTTCTTCAAAGAAATAGGAGCGGACGGGCTTAGGCTTGATCTGGGATTTAGCGGACTGGAAGAGTCTGTTATGACTTTTAACGAATACGACTTGAAGATAGAAATTAATATGTCAAATGATGTTTCAACTATTGATACAATAATGAATTATGAACCTAACAGATACAATCTATACGGCTGCCATAATTTTTATCCGCATAATTACAGCGGACTCGGACTTGATTTCTTTAAAAGCTGTACAAAAAGATTTAAAAAATACGGTCTGAATACTGCGGCATTTATTACCACAAGAAGTGAAGGATCGTTTGGTCCATGGCCTACCGACTTCGGCCTTCCGACTTTGGAAATGCACAGAAATATGAGTATAGATAAGCAACTGAAGCATATGATTGCAATGGATGACATCGATGATATCATTATTTCAAATTGCTATCCGACAGATGAGGAAATTGAAAAGATAAAAAGTATTCGGCTGGACAGAGTATGCTTTGATGTGGAATTACTACCTGAGCTTCCAAAACTTGAAAGAACTATAGTTTTAAAAGAAATGCATTTTAACAGAGGCGATAAATCGGACAATTTTATCAGATCGACAGCTTCAAGGGTAAAGTATAAGGGTGAAAAGTTTGAAGTAATAAATCCTGCACCTATAAAAAGAGGTGATATTATAATTGAAAGCTCACTTTACGGTCATTATGCGGGAGAACTGCAGATTGCTCTAAGCGATATGGAAAATTCGGGAATGAGCTCTGTAGTCGGGCATATTGATAAAGATGAGTTGTTCTTGCTTGATTATATAAGGCCCTGGCAGAAGTTTGCAATGAAGGAATCAAAGGAAGTATAGATGAAAAATACTTATTACATCGGAATAGACGGTGGTGGAACAAAGACAAATTTTATGCTGTTTGACAGTAATAAAAACAGTATTGCATCTGTTTTAATGCCTACAATCCACCCTGAACAGACAAGTTTTAAAGAAGCGGTATCTATTCTTGTCGAAGCCAGAGAAAAGCTGCTTATTAATATAAAAGACTGTGATTATGATTTGAAGGTGGGAGCAGGTCTTGGAGGATACGGTATAAATAAGGATTACAGAAAAAAGCTTGAGGATGAGTTTTCATCGGTGTTTGAAGAGTTCAGGCTTTATTCTGATGCCTACGCCGCAATGCTCGGTGCACTTGGAGGAGATGACGGAATACTTATAATTGCAGGTACAGGAAGTATAGGACTTGCAAAGATAGGTAAGAATACATACAGGTGTGGCGGATTCGGATACAGATACGGCGACGAGGGCAGTGCATACAGTATAGGAAAAGAGATTATTTCAGCAGCCTTAAAAGAATCCGACGGCAGAAATAAAAAAAGCAAGATATATGATCTGGTACTTGAATATTTTAAGATGAACAGTGTTAATGATATAGCAACAAGCGATTTCACAAGAGAGCATATAGCATCTCTGGCGGCTGAGGCATCAAAATATATCTACAGCTGTGAAAATATTGAGAATATTTTTGAAAAAGCGGCAAGAGAAATAACTTTACATATAAAAGCATTGAGTGAAAAATTTGAAAATAAAATAAAGTTAAGCTATATAGGAGGAGTCTTTAAGTCTGAGTTTATAATGGAACAGATAAAGGAAATGAATCCGGATATTGATATTGTTTCACCGATATTTACACCTGAAAAGGGGAGTATACTACAGGTATAGTGAAAAGTGGAAATATTTTTGCTATAATGAGTATAAAGAAAATAATATTTTGTTGAGGTGAAAAATGGGAAAAAGAAAACTGGCATCCATACAGTATGTACATAATATCACGCCTATAGAGGGCGCTGAAAAGATAGAATGTGTACATGTATTAGGATGGCAATGTGTAGCTAACAAAGGTCAATTCGGTATAGGTGATAAATGTGTATATATGGAAGTGGATTCATTCCTTCCTGTATGTGAACGTTTTGAATTCCTCCGAGCAAGCAGCTTTAAAGAGAATGAAATAATGGGTGCCGGATTCAGGCTGAAAACCATGAAATTCAGAGGACAGATATCACAGGGGTTGGTACAACCTTTAGAAATACTTCCTGAAGGTAAATATGAAATAGGTGATGATGTAACCGAACTTCTTGGAATAAGGAAATGGGAGATAGAGGAGAGAGTAAGCAATGACGGTACAGTTATTGCAGAGTTTCCAAGTGAAATATCAAAAACCGACGAGCTTAGAGTGCAGTCATATCCGGAGTTAATAGAGGAGTTTAAATCTGTAAAGGGATATTACATAAGTACTAAAATGGACGGGTGCAGTGTAACCATGTATAAGAGCGGTGATCATTTCGGTGTATGCGGAAGAAACTATGAATATGCAGATGATGATAAATGTGATATGTGGAAATATGCACATGAACATAGAATAGAAGAGAGATTAAAAGAAAATAATCTTGACGATATAGCGATTCAGGGTGAATTTTGCGGACCGGGTATTCAAAAAAACAGACTTAATCTGAAAACACCTGAGTGGTATGTATTTACGATAACAGATATGAAAACTAATACAAGGTTTTCTATGTATAAGACCGAGGAGATATGTAAGCTTCTTGGTTTAAATATGGTGCCTGTTGAGGAAGTGGAAGAAGAGTTTAAGTACAAAAGCGTTGATGAACTTTTGGAAAGAGCAAAGGGAAAGTACACTTCAGGTAAGAATAAGGAAGGTATCGTAATAAGACCGGTTGAAACTGTGTATTCAAATACCATAGCAGGTCCGCTGTCTATGAAAGTTATAAATAATGATTATCTATTGAAAGAGTAGTAAACCGCTTTTATAAATCTGAAATAGCTACAGTTTGATAAAAATATATTCGAAACTGTAGCTGTTTTTTTGAGTTTTTTTGAAAAAGTCGCTTTTTGAGTTTTTTTGAAAAAGTCGCTTGACTTTTGAGATATGAAAAAGTATAATTAATACACTGCTTTTGCAGGGAACTTAATTCAAACATCAGAATAACTTAAAAATAATTTAAATTGTTGTTGACAAGATGTTGAATTAATGATATTATATCAAAGTTGCTTGAAAAGAGCAAAACAGCTTAAAATAATCTGAAAAAACTTTTTAAAAAAGTTATTGACAAGATTTGACAAGATTTGATGAGCTTGATATAATAGTTAAGCTGTTTCAAACAGCAAAGCAAACGAACCTTGATAATTTAAGATTAAACAGTACACACAACCCTGAAAATAACTTAATTATTAAAAAAAATAATTGATGAGATTTCAGGTGCATTTTTCACTTGATGAAAACGAGCGAAAGCGAAGTTTGAATTTTAGTGAAAAAGTAGTTCTTCGTACGAGTGAAACGAGTGCGATAGAACAACCTTAAAT
>NZ_AZXX01000028.1:0-85358 GCF_000512995.1 Lachnoanaerobaculum sp. MSX33
TCATCAACTTTATATAAGCACTACACTTATTAAAGTGCGCCCAAATCTTGCAGTTGTCAACTTTTCAGCTTAAAATTTGTGCTTTGCACAAATTTATCCTTGTATACAATAATGATTGCGAACGAGCTCAGCGAGTTTCGCAATTACATATTACTTGATTTTTATCCATTGAATTGACGGTTCAAATTTTTCGCAATTATTGCAGGTAACAGACCAATTCAATTTTCACTCAAAATATTTTTTCTTCCTTTTGCCACTCGTTAAAATGATATGCATATTTACACATGAAACCATTGATAGGACTATAGTTAAATACTAAAGCAACAGGAGGAAATATACCGCCATAGTTATTGTCATTATACATACCATAGATATTGCGATTATCATTACTGTCAAAGCATTTATATAATTTAAACATATAGAGAGTCACCTGTGGATTCTTCCATCCAAAATAAATTGAACATAAAGCGTTTGACCTTTCTCAAATGTTCATAACTGTATATATTTATATAATTACAACTTAAATCTTTTAACATTAATACTACGGCGTTCTTTTTTGTGATACTTTGCAGCTCTCATATTGAGCAATACGAACAGCATCACTCTTTTATGAGAATCCCATTTCAACACCTAAGCCTTTTTTAGTGTCATTCCTCTAAATTTTCATACAATCTAATAATATCACAAAACTTAAAACTAATCAAATAAACTTAATAAAAGTATTGACAATAAACTTAATAAAAGTATTGACAATAATAAAATACTATTATTTTATGTATAAATACATTATATAGATTTTATATTTATGCATAATCTATCATTTTATTTAATACACTCCCACTAAAAAAGGGAGGCTCGTAGCCTCCTTTTTTACATATTCTTTATTATACTTTTTACCAGTCCCTCAAAGATATGAGATACCTTATTTGCAGCCTCGGATACCTCTTCATGGCTGAGAGGTTGATCCAAGATACCTGCCGCCATATTTGTAAAGCATGAAATACCGCAGATTTCAATTCCCATATGATTTGCAGCAACAGCCTCTATCGCAGTGGACATACCTACAGCATCCGCACCAAGTAATCTCGCAAGTTTTACCTCGGCAGGTGTCTCATAAGCAGGACCGCTAAATTGCATATATACGCCCTCTCTTAAAGAAACTCCCACTTCCTTAGCGGACTTTCTTACCACATCCTGAAGTCTCTTTGAATAAACATTACTCATATCAGGAAATCTTGTTCCGAATTCACCTATGTTTTCTCCAATAAGCGGTGAAGGTACTATGGTTGATATATGATCTGTAATCATCATCAAATCACCCGGCTTGTATGAAGTATTTACAGCACCTGCAGCGTTTGTAAGAATTAACTTCTTTGCTCCGAGCATAATCATAAGTCTTGTAGGAAGTACTACATCTGTTACAGGATAGCCCTCATAGTAGTGAACCCTTCCCTTCATAATAACCGTCTTTACACCCTCAACCGTACCGAAAAGGAATCTTCCGTCATGGCCTGCTACGGTTGATACAGGGAATCCCTCAATACTTGAGTATGGAATCTCACATTCAACTTCCATATGCTTTGCAAACTCACCAAGTCCTGATCCAAGTACTAAAGCAACTTCGGGTGTAAAATCTGTAACAGTTCTGATATAATCATAGCTCTTTTTTACTTTTTCAAAAACCGGATTCATATAACCTCCATTATAACTTATCTAAAATACTGTAACCAATCGTGTTTTCAGGCATCTTTAAGCCGAAATTGTCCACTATACTTGCACCGATTACCGCAAATGTATCTGTTGTATCAAGTAATTTTCCGCCGTCAAATTTCTTTGAATATGACATAAAGAAAACGGCTTCTCTTGTATGGTCTGTTCCCGTATGTGTAGGATCGTTTCCATGATCTGCAGTGAGTATTAAAAGATCGTCATCATTCATCTTCTCCATAAACTCACCAAGCTTAACATCAAACTTTTCAATTTCTTTGGCATATCCTATCGGGTCTCTTCTATGTCCCCAAAGAGCATCAAAATCAACAAGATTTGTAAAGCAAAGCCCTGTAAAATCTTCCGACAACATATCAATTGTCTGTTCCATACCATGCACACTTGAATCCGAATGATATGCCTTTGTAATTCCTTCGCCGACAAAAATATCATTTATCTTTCCGATTGAAATAACATCAAGTCCGTTATCCTTTAATACATTAAGAGCAGTCCTTCCAAAAGGCTTTAGAGCATAGTCATGTCTGTTTGAAGTTCTCTTAAATTCCCCTTTTTTCTTACCTACATAAGGTCTGGCAATTACTCTTCCTACCTTCCATTCGTCCTTCATTGTAAGTTCTCTTGCAATCTCACAGCATCTGTATAAGTTTTGAAGGTCGAATGTCTCTTCATTTCCACAGATTTGAAGTACCGAATCTGCAGATGTATATACTATCATCGCTCCGGTATTTATCTCTTCTTCCGCAAGTTCTTCAAGTATCTCCGTACCTGAAGCGGACTTGTTACCTATTACTCTCTTACCACATCTTTTTTCCAGCTCATCTATAAGCTCCTTAGGAAAACCTGTATCTGTAAATGTCTGAAACGGCTTTTCAATTCTAAGACCCATCATTTCCCAATGGCCTGTCATTGTATCTTTGCCGTTACTCATCTCTTCCATTCTGCAAAATCTTCCAAGCGGTTTTTCCACTCCCGGCTCTCCCTCTACAGGATGAAGATTGTACATTCCCAGTTTTTTCAAATTTGGAATATCAAGCTTTCCATAACTTTTTACTATATGCCCGAAAGTATCTGTATTTATATCACCGAATCTTTCGGCATCAGGCATTGCACCGATTCCCAAAGAATCCAGTACAACCACAAAAACTCTTTTATATTTTCTCATAAATAAAACTTTCCGATCAGCCTATATGTTACAAAGTAAATATACGCTTACTTCAGCTCTCTAAGCAATGCATCTTTAATATTATCACTTGCAAATGATACTTCTATTGCGTTTTTTATTCCCTGAATAATATCACAATCCGATATCATATCTTTTTCCTGTAAGAATAATATCTCATTTGTTATACTTGTGTTGCTGACCAATCTGTTATCCGTATTGACAGTAGCAAGTATGCCCCTCTTTATATAATCGGCATATGGATGAGTTTCATTTTTTCCTACCGCCTTTGTTTGATAATTGCTTATAGGACACATTTCTATACCTATGCGTCTGTCTTTAGCAAGTTTCAAAAGCCTTTCATCGTTTCTCATAGCAATACCGTGTCCGATTCTCTTTGCACCGTATTCTATAGCACCTTCTATATTGGACTTAGGTCCTGCCTCACCTGCATGAATAGTAAAATTCATCCCCAGATCCGTTGCATATTTAAACAGATCTTTAAACTCTACTATAGGATGATTTGCTTCATCTCCTGCCAAATCAAGTCCTGCCACACCAAAACCGTAATATTCTCTTGCAACTTTAAACATTGCCTTGCTCTCTTCAATATCATGATGTGTCATTGCACAGCATATGGCATTACCATGGATATTAAAAAGCTTACTTCCTTCATTGATTCCTGATATTACAGCCTCTATCACATCGCTTGTCTTCATACTGTCTGAAACCGACAAAAGAGGGGCAAATCTTATTTCAATATATCTCACGCCCTCTTTTGATGCCGACTTCATTACATCAACAGTAGCAGCCTTGATATTTTGGGCTGTGTTCATGGCCTTTAGCGGAATATCAAATTTTTCAAGATATTCCACCAGACTGTTACAATCCATACTGACTGAAAGCTCTTCCATAGTAAAAGTTCTTCCCAAAGCATTCTCTAAAAATGTCTTTGATAATGAACCGTCCAAATGACAATGCAAATCAAGTTTAGGTAATTTTATAATATCTTCTTTGTTCATATCTTAACCGTTATACATCATAAAAGGCTGATTCCACTATCTTAATAGTAGCGCTGGTACCAAGTCTGCTTGCACCCGCTTCAACCAATGCATTTGCAAACTCTTTGTCATGTATTCCGCCGCTTGCCTTTACTCCCATGTCCTTGCCGACAGTTTCTCTCATAAGTTTAACATCTTCAACTTTTGCACCAGCGGTTGAAAATCCTGTAGAGGTCTTTACAAAGTCGGCATTTGCCTCTTTTGAAAGCTCACATGCTTTAACCTTTTCTTCATCCGTCAAAAGGCAGGTCTCGATAATTACTTTTAAAAGAGCGTTTCCGCAAGCTTCTTTTACAGCCTTTATATCTTCCAAAACAACATCATAATCTTTATCTTTTAATGCACCGATATTTATAACCATATCTACCTCATCGGCACCGTCCATTACAGCAATCTTTGCTTCAAGTGCCTTGGCTCTTGTAGACATAGCTCCTAAAGGAAAGCCTACAACGGTACATATTTTAACGTCGCTTCCGTGAAGAAGTTCGGCAACATAAGGAACATAGTATGAATTTACACATACGGAGCAAAAGCTGTAAGCCATTGCCTCTTCACATACCTTTTTTACATCTTCCTTTGTTGCATCAGCCTTTAAAATTGTGTGATCAAATAATTTTGTTGCTAACATAATCCCCCTATCTGGCCTTTAAGAAAGGCTTACCATTTGCAGCCGGTACTCTTGTACTTCCTACTACAAACACAAGTGCAAGAATTGTTACTACATATGGAATCATTGAAACTAAATTCGGTGAAACAGCATTACCTGCTCCAAGCAGTGCCTTTATACCGTTGCAAAGTCCGAAAAGTAAACATGCCTTAAATGCTCCCTGCGGTTTAAACTTACCGAAGATTACCGCAGCAATCGCAATAAATCCCTGTCCTACTATTACTGCAGGTCTGAACTGACTTACAGTTGCAAGTGTAACGAATGCTCCTCCAAGTCCTGCAAGAAAGCCTGAAAGTATAACACAGATATATCTTGTCAGATATACATTAACTCCGAGAGTTGCACAGGCCTGTGGATGCTCACCTACAGCTCTAAGATGCATTCCGAACTTTGTTTTATAGAATACAAACCACACTACCAAAACTAAAAGAAAACTTAAATACGCCACTGAATAAGTGGAAAAAACATTATAGCCGAATGAACCCGACTTAAACACACCTTCAAACATCTTCGGAAGCTTTGCAGCCGTGTCAAGTGCAGGTGAATCTGATGAATTGTCGAATATAGCCTTACATAAAAACACTGCAAGTCCCGGCCCTATAAAGTTTATCGCAGTACCTGATATAGTCTGATCCGCTCCGAACTGTATACACGCAATTGCATGTATAACTCCCAGAAGTGCACCGCTAAGTCCGCCTACAAAAAATCCCAACCATCCGTTGCCGCTAAAATATGCCACACATGCACCAATGAAGGCACCGATTGTCATCATACCTTCTATACCGATGTTTACCACACCGCTTCTCTCAGAAAAGCATGATCCGAGCGCCGCCAAAAGAAGAGGTGGTGTTGCTATCAATATTGCATTTATAAGAAGACCTAAATTCCTTATTAAAACGTCCATTATACCGCTCCCTTCTTTCCATGATTTAAGAATATATTTTTAAACAGGCTTGATATAGCTATAAACAGGATAATAATACCCATTATAATATCTACAACCTCTGCAGGAGCATTTACCAAAGACAGTTTTCCACCGCCGTATTTCATTGCACCGTAGAATATTCCGGCAAAAATACATGCAATAGGATTTGATGAAGCGATAAGCGCTACTGTAATACCTTGGAATCCGTATCCTTCCTGACCTGAGAACTGCGAAATTCTTCCGCTCATACCCATAAGCTGTACGGCACCTCCGATACCTGCCAATGCACCTGAAAATGCCATTGCCGTAAGGAATGATTTTCCTGTATCAATACCCGCATACTGTGCAGCCGTATTACTGAAACCTACAGCTCTGAGCTTAAATCCCAGAGTTGTTCTGTTTATAATAAACCATACAATTACAGCAAATATTATTGCCAGTATAAAGCCGTAGTTTGCAGCTGACGCACCTGTAGCGGCTATAATTGATTTAGGAGCCAAAATTCTTGCTGTAGCCGCAATATCCTTTGTTGCCTCACCGCCACCGTCTTTATGGATAATACTTAGATTTACAACAAAGTTTGATAAATAGAAAGCTATCCAGTTAAACATGATATAGGATAAAACTTCATTTACACCTTTTTTGATTTTCAAAACTCCTACTATTGCACCCCAGATACCTCCTGCAAGTGCCGCTCCTAAAAAGCAAAGTGGAACATGAATAATTGCCGGAGCCTTTATGAGTATACCTAAAACACAGGCTGTGAGTGAGCCTACTACAAACTGGCCCTCCGCACCTATATTAAAAACACCCGTTTTAAATGAAAATGCAACACTAAGTCCTGTAAATATAAGCGGTGCCGCATAAATCAAACACCAGACCATAAATTTAGGCTTACCGAAAATACCGTTAAAGAGCTGCTTGTACGCATCCAAAGGATTGATTTTTGCAATGCTTAAAAGTATAGCACCTACAACAAAACCTATAACTATTGATATCAGAGTGTAAAAAGCATTGCTTGAAAGTATACTGTTTTTCTTACTCATCCTTTTTTCCTCCTGCCATTAAAAGTCCAAGCTCCTTCTCATCGGCATCTTCGCCAAGAACTTCACCTGTTATCTGTCCGTCAAAAATTACCTCTATTCTGTCTGAAAGATTCATAATCTCATCAAGTTCAAAAGATACGAGCAATACGGCTTTATCTTTATTTCTTTGTTCAACCAGATACCTGTGAACGAACTCTATAGCTCCTACATCCAGACCTCTTGTAGGGTTTACCGCAATCAAAAGATCGGAGTCGTTTGTCACCTCTCTCGCAATTATAACCTTTTGCTGATTACCGCCGGATAATGTTTTTGCGGCTTTTTTCGCGCTGTCATTCGGTCTGATATCAAACTTTTCTATAAGCTTTTTTGCATGAGCTTCTATATTTTTATCATTTAATATTCCGCTCTTTGAAAAAGGCTCTTTTTCAAAGTTTTGCAAAATAAGGTTTTCAGCAACTGTGAAATCCAATACAAGACCATGTTTTTGTCTGTCTTCAGGTATACTTGTAATACCCATATCAAAGCTCTGTCTCGGTGTAACATTAAAAGCATTTTTCCCAAGTATGGTTACGCTTCCCGACTCGGCTTTTTTAAGCCCTGTAAGTATCTCTACAAGTTCGGACTGTCCGTTTCCGTCAACACCTGCAATACCTACTATCTCACCTCTTCTTACATTAAGGCTTAAAGACTTAAGTATATCGACCTTTCTGTAGTCCTTGGCACAGAGATCTTTAACTTCAAGAACCACTTCTCCCGGCTCTCTCTTTTCTTTTTCAACTGTAAATGAAACATCTCTTCCTACCATCATAGCTGCAAGTTCACTTTCACTTGTGACTTTTACATCCACAGTGTCAATATATTTTCCATGTCTGATAATGGTACAGGAATCAGCGCATGCCTTTATCTCTTTTAACTTATGTGTGATAAGAATTACAGATTTACCGTCTTTTGTAAGACTCTTTATGATATCCATAAGCTCAACTATCTCCTGTGGAGTAAGCGAAGCTGTAGGCTCGTCAAGTATCAAAGTATTTGCACCTCTGTACAAAACCTTTATTATCTCCACTCTTTGCTGCATACCTACGGAAATGTCCTCTATCTTTGCATCGGGATCTACCGATAATCCGTATTTCTTTGACAGTTCTACAATCTTTTCTCTTGATTTTTTCAAGTCCAAAACAACGCCCTTGGTATCTTCCATTCCCAGTGCAATATTTTCGGTAACTGTAAACGGAGGTATCAACATGAAATGCTGATGTACCATACCTATTCCCAAATCAATTGCCCTTTGCGGAGTACCTATAGCGGTTTCTTTTCCGTCAATGAATATTTTTCCTGATGTGGGATGGTATAAACCGTATAAAATATTCATAAGCGTAGATTTTCCGGCACCGTTCTCACCCAAAATCGCGTGAACCTCTCCTTTTTTTACAGTGAGATTGATACCGTCATTTGCAACAAAGTCACCAAATTTCTTGACTATGTCCTGCATCTTGACAGCTATGTCCATTTTTCCTCCTTATCCTATAAAAGCTTCATATACTATTTATGTTATATAAGTACAATATCTCTAAAGCCGTTTTTTTGTGCTATTTCTTTAGCCTCATTCATCTCTTCTTCAGTCGGCATTCTATAATTTCTGTATTCTTTTCTTACACCGTTTTCTCTATATGAAATAAGCTTATATCTTATATTTGACTTTACAAGGAAAGGAGCCAAAGCCGCAGATGTATCAAATACAGTCTTTCTAAAGTCAAATAATTCAGGTACTATTACAGTCCTTACTTCAAAGAGTTTACCTAGCGATGCCAAAAAAAGAGCATTTTTTAATACAGTATCATTTTTTACATCGGTTACATTTATATGTTCCTGTCTGTCATATGCCTTTATATCAAGCATTACTCCGTCTGTATACTCTAAAAGTTTTGTATGCTTTTCAAAATCCACACTTCCATTGCTGTCTATCAGTGTGCCCAGATTCTTTTCTTTACACAGCATAAAAACTTCTCTCATAAAATCAGGATACAACATACATTCGCCGCCTGAAAATGTTATTCCTCTTATAAAAGGAACATTCTCACATATCTTTTCAAATGTCTGCTCTGAAGTAAGTCTTACAATTCTCGGTGTAGCACCATGTTTACAAATATTTATACAGGTATCACAACCTATACATTTTTCAGGATAAAATACAACCTTACCGTTTTCATTTTTTAAAGCAGCGCTTGGGCAGGGCTCTACACAGTCCATGCAATTAATGCAATGGTTTCTGGTTTCCGGATTGTGACAGTATTTGCAATTGAAATTACAACCTTGCAAAAATATCGCAGTCCTGTTTCCCGGTCCGTCCACGCTGCTAAACGGTATTATCTTATTGATATCGGCACTGTACACTAACGTACTTTCCTCTCCAATATCTTACAATTGTGTTTTGCTCCCATTCCGAGAGCTGTAGTATCCTGAAGTACACTCTGACCCTTTTCAAGCTTATTTATTTCCGATTTTTTTACAAGATATCCTGTAATTCTTATTACATCCGAATCTGATGAATAGAATGAAAGATATCTTATATCTTCTTTCATTGCACCCTTTATAATATCAAGTACATACTCATGGTTTTTATGTACTGTAAGGTCAATAGGGAAAATATCTCCTGTACCTGAAGGGAAGTACTTGTGGAATTTCTTACAATGCTTCAAATGCTCTATAAGATCCTCAGGCTCCTCACCTATCGGAATTCTTGTTCCCGGAGATACATTAACATCTGTAGCAATTCCTACCTGCGCATGTAAGAGGAAATGACAATCGGATACTTCACAGTATTTATTAAAATGATTTTTATTAAACTCATCTATAATATCCATTATTTCTACAGCCAATTTGTCTGCAACATCACTGTGTCCGTATCTGCCTTCAATTCCTTCTTTCTCAAGAAGAATGTTTACAGCTTCTGCAAGACCTACCATACCGAACATTGCCGAGAATCTCTCTCTCTTTATAAAGCCTTCTTTCGCAAGGAAGTTGTTTTCAAAGAATCCGCTCTCTTCAACTTCAAACTTGATTCTTTCATCCATATATCTTGCCATAATATCCATTACATAAGGCAAAGTATTTGTCTTGAAATCCTCTATGTTCTTGGCTCTTTTTGCGATATTTTTTATGATCAATCTTGAAAGAGTATATGCACCTCCGCCAAGAGGCAAGCCGTTATAGCAACTTGCAATAACATATCTTTCACCAAACTCACTTGTAAACATCTTATGGTTTGCAAATGAAGGCTTTGCACTGTGAAGTGCGGTATTTATTCCCATAAGAGCAAACTCATCACTTGTTATCTCAGGATCATACTTAAGTGTGATATTTGGAACCGCCTGCTCAAGTTCGGCCTCAACTTCAAGTATCAATCTTCCCGCTAAAGTGTCCTTTGGACCTATATTTGCATGTGAAAATGAATCCAAAATAGTTCTGTCCATATTGATAAAGAAAAGCTTTATCATCTTCTTAGCCAGATCTCTGTCCACATCATGCACAAAAGGCTCAAGCAATTCATCAAGTTGTCCCACATATACCGGAAAGTTTGTTACACTCGGTACATGGCGATAGAAAATAAGCAGTGAATTCAAAGCTTCATATAAATCCTTCGGCGGATCAAGCTGAAGGAACTTACTTCCTTCCTTCATAAACTTTGCATAATCAGGTATTATGTATCTGGGTCTCATAGGAGCATGTCCTTCAAACAAATCACATATACATTGACTATCTATCTCGGCATCAAGTAACTCATCAAGTCCTTCCGGCTTGTCCAAAACTTCAAGAAGTGAATCCGCATGGTTTGCCATGGTAGCTACTTTTTGCTCATGTGTGAGGCTTGCAGTCTTTACAGTCTCAAGCATTCTCTCTCTTATTTCATTTACCTTATCTAAACTGATATCTCTCATATTACTCCATTCTATAAGGGTGTCCCCTTAAATATACCTACGAAATTCGTAGATATATTTAAGGGGGCAGCACAGTGCTGCCCTTTAAAAATAAACAGATTAATTAATCCAATTCGTAGATATCACCATACTTAGCTTCAAAATCAGCCTTGTTGTTTGGAACCTTTATCTCTCCTGCTATAATCTTTGCCTTAACATCTTCAACTTCCTTAAGAAGTTCTTCAGGAAGATTGTCTGTTGTAGGTGCTATATCAACACCGCCGTCCTTTAATGTATAAGTCTTAACTCCGGCCTTATATTCACCGTCGAGTACAGCCTTTGCCTCATCATACACTGCATTGTCAACTCTCTTCATAGCTGATGTGAGAATTGTCTTAGGAGCAACCTTTGACTGATCCGAGTCAACACCGATAGCCCATATTCCCGCTTCCTTAGCCGCATCGATAACTCCAAGTCCTGTACCGCCTGCCGCATGGAAAATAACGTCTGCATTATTTGCCACCATGTTGTTTGCTGCTGTCTTACCTGCACCTGTATCTGCAAAGCTGTTTACATTGTTCTGTAAAATATTTGCATCGGGATTTGCATCCTTAACACCTGCAAGATATCCGTATCCGAATTCGTTCATAACATCTGTTGCCATACCGATAACAATACCTGCAGTATTTGTCTTTGTTGTCTTTCCTGCAATATATCCTACGAGATATGATGCCTGTGCCTGTTCAAACATAAGGCATGCAACATTGTCAAGCTCGATTGAAGCGTCATCTACAATTGCAAACTTCTTATCAGGATTTGCTTCCGCCTCTGTTCTTAGAGCGTCTGCCAACTGGTATCCGATACAGATGATAAGATCATAGTCATCATCCACCAATGTTTCAATATTTGGAATATAATCGGCATCTGTCTTTGACTCAAGATACTTTGCCTGTATTCCAAGCTCCTTTTGTGCTCTCTGAAGACCTTCCCATGCTGACTGGTTGAATGATCCGTCATTTACACCGCCGACATCTGTTACCATACCGATTTTTAAATCTGTAGATGCCTTCTTCTCTTCGGCTGCAGTACTTTCTTCACCGTCCTTGCTCTCCTGTGCCTTCTCAGTGCTCTCAGCCTTTGTGCTTTCAGTTGAACCTGAAGAACAGGCAACGAGTGAAAATCCCATAAGTGTCGCCATACCGATAGCTAATAATCTTTTTTTCATTTTTTCCTCCTTAAAAACGAATATAAATATTATATTTGAATAACATTTTAAGTATATATCATAAATTATTTGTAATCAAGTTGTTATATTTAAATGTAATATTAAATAGATTTAATCTTTTAATCTATCTATTTTAACTGCTCTTTTTTTATCAGTATTCTGATAGCTTCAACAGCCGTCTCAATAGCTTTACTTGTATCATGTACCTGCTCATTGCTAAGTCCGGCCTTTGCTCTCTCCTGATTTGCAATTGCCAAAAATATCGAGCCGACCTTTACGCCAAGATATGATGCCACTGTAAACAATGCCGCAGACTCCATCTCTGAAGCCAATGTACCAAGCCTAAGCCAAGCCTCCCATTTATTTACAAGTTCATAGCTTACAGGCTTATTTTCAGGTTCATGTTGACCGTAGAATGCGTCCTTACACTGAACAACTCCTATATGTGACTTGTATTTCAGTTTGTCGGCCGCTTCTTTTAATGCGGTAATTATATCAAAATCAGCCACTGCCGGAAATTCTATGGGGGCATACTCTTTACTGGTACCTTCCATTCTTATAGCTCCGTTAGCTATTACCAAATCACCACCGCATACATCAAGCTTCATTCCGCCGCAGGTTCCGACTCTTATAAATGTATCTGCACCGCATCTTACAAGCTCTTCAAGTGCTATAGCCGATGAAGGTCCTCCGATACCTGTTGAAGTTACGGAAACCTTTACACCGTCCAGATAACCGGTATATGTTACATACTCTCTGCTGTCCGCCACAAGTTTTGCATCATCAAAATATGCGGCAATCTTTTCACATCTTTTCGGATCTCCCGGAAGTATTACATACTTTCCCACATCACCCTTGCCGACGCCAATATGATATTGAACGCCGGCACCTTCGGTATAATCAATCATCTACTTGTTCCTTTCAATGTTTTATAAAAATATTATATATTTAGAGCAGTTTTTTTACAATCTAAATTAATCAACAAAAAAGTCTATATCCCAAACAGACATAGACTTTAATTTAAATATTAGAATATTCTCCAAGCAACTATAAAGTTATTTCTCCACCAGCTTGACATGCTGCTTCTCTTTACTCTACCTCTTGAAGATGAAGCATCTATTATCTCGCCGCCTCCGGCAGCTATACCGACATGTCCTGAAACTACTACGATATCTCCTGCCTGTATATCTGAGAATGAACTTATTCTTGTATATCTTCCCGGATTTCTCCATCCCGAAGATGTAATATATGACTGTCCTACTCCCATCTGCTTAAGAACCCAGTATACAAATCCCGAGCAGTCAAATGAGTTTGATCCCTTTGCTCCCCATACATACGGACTTCCGATTTTTGATGAAGCAATGCTTATCATACTTCCTACACTACCTGAGTATGAGCCTCCGCCTCCTGAGCTTCCTCCACTTGATTTTTTGTCCGACTTTCCAACGTTTGAAGAATCATTTCTTGAAGGTCCGTTTGTATTTCCCGAACTCAACTTGGCAAATGTCTGTGCTCCTGCTCTACCGTCTGCAGAAAGTCCGTTATTGCTTTGGAATCTCTTTAATGCAGATTCTGTAAGCTCTCCGAAATATCCTGTAGCATTCGATTCATTTAAATATCCCGCCTTTGCAAGAAGACTTTGAAGTCTTGCAACCTGCTCATTTTCATCACCGAGGACGAGACCGTTTGCCTTTGCTTCACTTGAAAGTATAACAGCTCTTGTAGAAGGCCCGAGGTATCCGTCCACTACAAGGTCATTCTTTGACTGGAATACTCTTACGGCAAGCTCTGTATCCTTACCGTATGTACCGTCAGGTCTTGTAGTAAGATAACCCAGTTCAAACAATCTGTTTTGAATGTTTTGTACGACTTCACTGTGCTCTCCGAGTGAAAGTGTATTTGCCTTTATCTCATCAGAATATAAGAGGTTCATGGTCTCACTTCCGACCTTACCGTCCTCACTTAATGAGTTTACCTGCTGAAGCTTTAATGCGGCTTCCTGAGTTTTCTCATCATATGTGCCTGTAATCATATCTGCAGAAGCCAGATATCCAAGCTCATACAGACGGTTTTGTATTCTTTTAACATCCTCGCCGACATCACCGAGCTTAGCCGCATAATGT
Organism: Lachnoanaerobaculum sp. MSX33; assembly: GCF_000512995.1. Classification (NCBI taxonomy): domain Bacteria; kingdom Bacillati; phylum Bacillota; class Clostridia; order Lachnospirales; family Lachnospiraceae; genus Lachnoanaerobaculum; species Lachnoanaerobaculum sp. MSX33. The sequence goes on from NZ_AZXX01000028.1 coordinate 13,852, forward strand.
TTTGCATTGTCATCCATCAAAAGAGGTAGTGTTGAAGGACCGATAATACCGTCCTGTGCAAGACCGTTTTGTCTTTGGAAAATCATTACAGCCGCCTTTGTAACCTCACCGAAGTAATTTGTAGGCTCATCATTGTCCATAAAACCGAGCTGCATAAGTCTTTCCTGAACTTTTTCTATATATGAGTGCTGCACACCCTCTTCCAAAAGTTCAGGTCTCGGTTCCTCCGTTTCAACTTCAATACCAAGTGAAGGGAACTCATTTCCGGCCTTTTCCATAGGCATTACCTGTGCCGCAGCAACCTCTACTTCTGTAGATGAACTCTCTACGGCAACTGTAGTTTCGGTAACAACACTTCTTGCACTCTTTCCGGACATAGAAACACCTATAATTGCCGCCAAGGCAACTACACCTATGACTCCTCCTGCCATTATCTTTTTACTTTTATCCATGTCCTGTATAGTTTCCACTCTATCTTTTACACTTCGTAAAAATTCATTCTTTTTTTTCTTGCTCATCTTCTCTTCCTTGTCAAAATTTATATGCTCTCTTTTAAATATCCTGCCAATTTTGCAAACTCCTCTAAAGTAAGAGCTTCACCTCTTATCTTTTCAGACTTTCCAAGCAATGACAAAGCGTGAATTATCTTTTCTTTTGAAAAATTAAGACCTTCAAAATTACCGAGAGAATTTACCAAAGTTTTTCTTCTTTGATTAAATCCCGCACGAATTATTTGAAACATCAATTTATCATCAACTGCTTTTATAGGTTTTTCCTTGTAAATATCCAAACGTATAACACTTGAGCCGACCTTAGGTCTTGGAATAAAACAGTTCGGCGGAACAAATGCTACAACATACGGATCCGAGTAATACTGCACAGCCAAAGACAATGCACCGTAATCCTTGCTTCCGGGCAATGCCTGCATTCTGTCAGCAACCTCCTTTTGTATCATGACTGTAATACTGTCAATATGAATATGTGACTCGAGTACATTCATGATTATAGGAGTGGTGATATAGTATGGCAAATTTGCAACAATTCTTATATTCTCAAAGTCACCGTATTTTTGCCTGCACTCCTCAATCAGCTTTTCCAAATCAACTTTTAGAAAATCAGCATTTATTATACTTATATTTTCATAATTTGCCAATGTCTCATTTAATATCGGCAATAAATTTTTATCAATCTCAATAGCAACAACCGCTTTTGCGGCATTTGCGAGGTATTGTGTCAATGCACCTATTCCGGGACCTATTTCAATAGCCAAATCATTTTTACCAAGTCCCGATGCCTGACATATCTTATCTAAAACATGTGTATCTATCAAAAAATTTTGTCCGAATTTCTTTTGAAAATTGAAATCATATTTTTTGATTATTTCTATAGTGTTTGCCGGATTAGCAATATTTGTCATTTCAAACTCCATCTCACTCTATGTGAGTATAATGAAAACTCATTATTTCATCTTAGGATACAATTTTTTTGCATTCTCAAAAGACTTCTCTATAATAAAATCTTTTGAGACTCCTTTTATCTCACTCAATTTATCTATAATGTAAGTCAAATTCAATGAAGAATTTCTTTTTCCTCTGTTCGGAACAGGGGATAAATAAGGGCAATCAGTTTCAAGCACAAAATCATCAAAAGAAATCTCTTCTACAGTTTCTTCAAGTTTTTTTGCATTCTTAAATGTAACTACACCGCCGACACCCAGTACATATCCGAGCTTAATAAATTCTCTCGCCATTTCTTTGCTATAAGAATAGCAATGTATAACTCCTTTGACACCTTCAAATTCCTTTAAGATATCAAGAGTATCTTTTGCGGCATCTCTTGAATGTATAACTACAGGCAAATCACACCTCTTTGCCAAGTCAAGCTGTGCTCTGAAGCACTTTTTTTGTATCTCTTTATCCGGCTCATCATAGTAATAGTCAAGTCCTATTTCTCCGATAGCCACCACCTTCTCATCAAAAGACATTTCTTCAAGTAAAGAAATATTTTCATCCGAGATTTCTTCTGCACAAGACGGGTGAATTCCAACTACAGCATAAACAAAGTTATATTCCTTTGCCAATGCGATACTGTTTCTTGAACTTTCCATTGAAGCACCGATATTTACAACTCTCTTTATACCTTTGTCTTCAAAGCTTTTTAAAAGCTCATCCCTGTCTTCTTCAAATGCTTCATCATCATAATGAGCATGTGTATCTATTATATATAAATCTTCTTTTTTGTCCATGTAATATTTTCTTAAAATTTATGTAATATTTTTTATCGCAAAATATTCTTAATTAAAACTAAAGCCAACAGATGCACGGGGTAAAAGAAGTAGAACAAGTATTTCAAACTCTTTCCCTTCTCACCGTTGTACATATTTATCGGTATAAGACTGAATAATGCCGGCGGTTCAAATGAAAAAATAATTGCTGTAGCAACATTTTTATAAACGGCTCTTTCTCTGAATAAATACATACATCCCACGGCCAAAGGTCCAATATACTCATAATCGGACTTTATAATCCATGCCGCAAAACATCCCATACCTACAAAAATCACACTGAAATCCGGATATTTTTTTATTCCGCAAAGCATGATAACACATATAAGCAAAGACCACATTACATTTTGATGCTGCATATTGACAAATCCGCCCCAAAACGCCATATCAAACGGTACTTCTGAAAGTATCGCAAATAATGTAAGTCTGATTATATATTTTTTTATGTTTTTTGTGTGAACAAATCCTTCAACAAGTAAAAAAAGATATATAGGAAAGGCTACACGCCCTATCATCCTTGAAATATAGTACATCCTCATAGAAACAGCTATATTGAACATTAAAAAGATCAATCCGCTTGCTCCGATATGATCTATGAGCATTGTAACCATTGCTATATACTTCAGTACCGCTGAAGAAAAAAACTTTATTTTTATTTTTCCCAACACATTCACCTTTATGCGCTTTTAAAAATCGGGGAACGCAAAGAAAAGCATTCCCCACACAATAATATTTATGCTATTTCAGAACCTGTCTTTATATTCTTCTCAGGTGATACCAAAACCGCATTTCCGGCATCATCCTCAGCCATAAGTATCATACCCTGACTCTCAAGTCCCGCAATATTTCTCGGTGCAAGATTTGTAACTACAAGCACCTGCTTTCCAACCATATCCTTTGCAGAATACCACTGCTTGATACCGCTTAGAATCTGTCTTGTTGCACTTCCTATCTGTACCTGTGAGCATAGAAGTTTCTTTGACTTAGGAACTTCCTCACATTTTATAACCTGTCCTACCTGTATCTGAAGCTTTGCAAAATCATCATACTCTATAGTATCTTTTGCTTCTACATCAACGCCCTCTATTTCAGGCTCCTGCTTCTCAGTTTTTTCACCAAGATTTAAAGCCTCAACCTGCTTTAACACTTCTTCAAGATCAAGTCTCTTAAATAATATTTCAGGCTCTTCCACAACCTTCGTTCCACTCATAAGAAGTCCGAATTTATTCATATCTTCAAGGCTTCTCTTATTTGTTCCGAACATATCAAGTATCTTTTCAGATGTCTCAGGCATAAAGCTGTAAAGTAAAGAAGCACCTATAGATATTGACTCCGCCAAATTGTATAAAACAGTCTGAAGTCTGGCCTTCTTATCCTCTTCTTTTGCAAGAATCCAAGGTGTAGTCTCATCAATGTACTTATTACATCTCTTAAACAATGTCCATATCTCTGTAATAGCATCAGCAACACGAAGCTCAGACATCTTCTTTACAACCTTTTCAACAGACATAAGCACTACATCTTTTAAATCGGTATCTGTTTCCGTTGAACCGGCAACGCTCTCATCTTTTGCATCTGTCAAAACACCGTCAAAGTACTTGTTAGTCATTGATATTGTTCTGCTTACAAGATTTCCAAGTACATTTGCAAGGTCTGAATTGAACCTTTCCACCATCAAATCCCAGCTTATAACACCGTCATTATCAAACGGCATCTCATGTAATACAAAGTATCTGACAGCATCAACCCCGAAGAAATCAACCAATGTATCCGCATAAAGAACATTACCCTTTGATTTACTCATCTTACCTTCACCCTGTAAAAGCCACGGATGACCGAAAACCTGCTTTGGAAGCGGTAAATCAAGTGCCATTAAGAATATAGGCCAGTATATTGTATGGAATCTTATAATATCCTTACCTATAAGATGAAGATCTGCAGGCCAGAATTTTTTAAATCTCTCACTGCTGTTTCCGTCTACATCATATCCGATACCTGTGATATAGTTTGAAAGTGCATCAAGCCATACATAAGTAACATGCTTAGGATCGAAATCTACCGGAATTCCCCATGTAAAGCTTGTTCTGCTGACACAAAGATCCTGTAATCCCGGTAAAAGGAAGTTATTCATCATCTCATTTTTTCTTGAAACAGGCTGTATGAACTCAGGATGCTCATTGATATGCTTTATGAGTCTGTCCGCATACTTACTCATCTTAAAGAAGTATGCTTCCTCTTTTGCAGGATATACTTCACCGCCGCAATCAGGACATTTTCCGTCAACAAGCTGGGAATCTGTAAAGAATGACTCACAGGCAGTACAATACATGCCCTCGTAGAATCCCTTATATATATCGCCCTGATCATAGAATTTTTTGAAAATCTTTTGAACCTGCTTTTTATGGTCTTCATCTGTAGTTCTGATAAACTTGTCATATGATGTATTCATCATATCCCAGATCTTTCTGATCTGTCCTGCCGCATTGTCTACATACTCCTTTGGAGTAATACCTGCATCCTTTGCCTTATTCTCTATTTTTTGACCGTGCTCATCTGTTCCTGTCTGAAAGAAAACCTCAAGTCCTTCTTCTCTTCTGAATCTCGCTATTGCATCAGCCAATATTATCTCATATGTGTTTCCGATATGTGGCTTTCCTGAAGCATAGGCAATAGCCGTTGTTATATAATATGGTTTCTTACTCATTTGTCATTCCGCCTTCTTACAATTTCTATTATATCTAAAATATGAAGAATAAAATCCTCCATCAATATTGATATCCGTATTTATTACCGATATACTTTTTAAGCTTTATTCTGTTTAATACATCTGTTTACTTTTAATAATGATTTCATCAATATGTCCATTTCATTGTCTTCCAAGTCTTCAAGCATTGAATTGACCATCTGATCATAAAGTTCTTCATTTCTTGAAAAAGCAGCTTCACCTTTTGATGAGAGGTTTACAAAAACCACTCTCTTATCCTTTTCGGATCTCTCTTTTATAACATACCCTTTTCTTACAAGGCTGTTTATTGAAATCGTCAAAGTCCCTATGGTAACCGCCAGCTCCTTTGCAATCATTGACATATTCTTTTTTTCATTCATTCCTATAGCTCGTATTACATGTATATCATTGTTGGTCAAATCCTTAAACTCGGAAGCACGTAAAACGCTTTCCTCATAATCAAGTATATCATTAAATAACTTAACAAGGATTATTTTAAATTCCTTTGAACCCCTCAAAATACTCATCCTTTTCGTATTGCATAAAACACAACACCTGATTTATCAAACCAATATTATACTAAATTTATTACAGAATATCAAGCTTCCTTACCGTTCCAGCAATATGTACACAACTTACATGGACTTATACCTATGGATTCTGTTAAATCATCAAGTCTGTGAAATCTGAGGCTTGAAAAGTTTTGAATCTTTCTGATTTCCTCAACCATCTCTTCGTAGTTTTTGCTGTTCGGATCGGCATAGTCAAAGAGGAGTTCTTTGCTTACATTATCCCCCTCCCTTTCTCTTATTATTCTTCTTGTAATCAAATCATAGTCGGATTTCGATCTTGAAAAATTAAGATATTTACACCCGAATAAGAGCGGAGGACATGCAGGTCTTACATGTACCTTCTTTGCACCGGAATTATACAAAAACTCCGTGGTTTCTCTTAACTGCGTGCCTCTGACTATGGAATCGTCTATCAGGAGTATATCATTATTTTCTATAAGTTCCTGTACAGGTATAAGCTTCATCTTGGCGATAAGATTTCTCTGACTTTGATTTGTAGGCATAAAAGACCTTGGCCATGTAGGTGTATACTTTATAAAAGGTCTGGCAAAAGGTATACCCGATTTATTTGCATAACCTATGGCATGCGCGGTACCGGAGTCCGGAACTCCGGCTACAATATCCGCATCTACATTATCTCTTTTTGCCAAAAGTTCACCGCATTTATATCTCATGGTTTCTACATTTACACCCTCATATGAAGCTGTCGGATAACCGTAGTATACCCATAAGAACGAACAGATTTTCATCTCGGATTTTGCAGGTGATATTTCTTTTACCTTATCCGGTGTGATAAATACTATCTCTCCCGGTCCAAGTTCCTTATAAAAGCTGTATCCCAAATTTAAATATGCATGATTTTCAAATGTAATACAGAATGTATCTTTCTTGCAACCTATAACCAGAGGCGTCCTTCCGAATTTATCTCTGGCGGCATATATACCCTCCTTTGTCATAATTACAACAGTCATGGAGCCTTTTATCGTTTCCTGTACGTACTCAAGTCCCTCTTTAAAGGAAGGCATTGAAGAAATCAATGTGGCCACAAGCTCATTGTCATTTACACGCCCGCCGCTCTGCTCCTGGAAATGTACTCTGCCGTCTTTATAGAGTTTTTTTATTATCTCATCATGATTGCTTATTTTGCCGACTGTAGTTATAGCATAGCTGCCCAGATGTGATTGTATCAAAAGCGGCTGCGGATCTTCATCCGATATGCAACCAATTCCCATATACCCACGCAAATCTTCCACATCTTTTTCAAACTTTGTTCGAAACGGCGAGTTTTGAATATTGTGGATTACTCTGTTGAAATACTCTCCGTCAAATACAGCCATTCCGGCACGTCTTGTTCCAAGATGCGAGTGATAGTCAACCCCGAAAAACAAGTCCATAACACAATCATTTTTTCCTACTACACCAAAAATACCGCCCATGTTTTTTCCTTCCCTAAATAAGCACAAAAACAGATATAGAAATTCTATATCTGTTTTAATATTATTTATTGATTAAATACTTCTTTAGCTGTAGTTACAACATTTTCCTTTGTAAATCCGAACTTTTTGAAAAGCAAATCCTGAGGTGCAGATGCGCCGAAAGAATTCATGGATATTACTCTTCCGTCAAGACCTGTATATCTATCCCATCCAAAGCTTGATAAGGCCTCTATTGCCACTCTGTTTCTTACATTTTTCGGCAGTACTTCTTCCTTATACTCCCTGCTCTGTGCCTCAAACACATCCATACACGGCATACTTACAACTCTTGTAGATATATTATCCTTCTCAAGCTCTGTTGCAGCTTCAATGGCAAGTGAAACCTCGGATCCTGACGCTATTAAAATCATATCAGGTGTAGACTTTGAAGCTTCTTTTATAATATAAGCTCCCTTAAGCGCTTTCTTTCCGCTTCCGTCAAGCTGCGGAAGATTCTGTCTTGTAAGCACAATAGCTGTAGGTGTAGACTTTGAAACCATAGCCGCATACCATGCCGCAATTGTCTCTCTCGCATCGGCAGGTCTGAATGTATTGAAATTAGGCAATGATCTGAGCATTGCAAGCTGCTCTATAGGCTCATGTGTAGGTCCGTCCTCGCCGACACCTATAGAATCATGTGTAAATACAAATATTGTAGGAATATTCATAAGCGCAGAAAGTCTCGCCATCGGCTTTGTATAATCACTGAATACAAAGAAGGTGGCACAATATGCTCTGAGTCCGCCATGTAATAAAATACCGTTTGTAATAGCGGTCATTGCAAACTCTCTTACACCGAAATGTATATTTCTTCCTGAAAAATCATCCTTTGAGATATATCCTTCACCGTTCATTACAGTCTTGTTTGAAGGTGAAAGGTCCGCAGAACCGCCTATGAGATTAGGGAATATATCTTTTAATCTGTTGATAATGCTTCCTGAAATATTTCTTGTAGCTGCAGGTGCATCATCCCATGCCCAGAACTCATCATTATCTATTAAAGAAGCATTGATTTCAGAGTAATAGTTATCCCATTTCTTTGCATCTTCAGGATATTTATTTGCATACTCCTTAAAGAGCTTATTCCACTCTTCTTCAATCTTTGCATTTTTTTCATTTATTTTATTAAAATTCTCATATACATCGGCATCAACTTTAAAGCTCTCTTCCGGATTAAAACCGAAACCTGACTTAAGTGCGGCAAGCGCTTCACTTCCAAGAGGCTCACCATGTGCTCCTGCAGTTCCCTGCTTCTTTCCCGCACCATATCCGATTACCGTATTTATCTTAATAAATGAAGGTCTATTCTTATCTGATTTAGCCTCTTGTATAGCCTTTCCGATAGCTTCAAGATCGTTTCCGTCCTCTACCTCTATAGTCTGGAATCCGAAAGCCTTCATTCTGTCCACTACATTCTCTGTAAATGCTATATCTGTACTTCCCTCAATAGAAATTCCGTTTGAATCATAGAATACAATAAGCTTTGAGAGTCCAAGTGTTCCCGCAAGTGAAAATGCCTCTGATGATATTCCTTCCATCAAGCAGCCGTCACCGCCTAACACAAATGTATAGTGATCCACTATATCATAACCTTCTTTATTGAATACACTTGCCATATGTGCTTCAGCCATAGCCATACCTACAGCCATACCCATACCTGCACCAAGCGGTCCTGTAGTAGCCTCTACACCTACCGTATGACCGTACTCGGGATGTCCCGGAGTCTTTGAATCCAGCTGTCTGAAACTCTTCAAATCATCCATGCTCAAATCGCCATATCCGAAGAGGTGGAATAATGAATATAAAAGCATTGAACCATGACCTGCAGACAGAATAAATCTGTCTCTGTTTGCCCAATCAGGGTTCTTCGGGTTATGCTTCATATGATTTGCAAAAAGTTCATATGCAATCGGGGCAGCTCCCAAAGGCAATCCCGGATGACCTGACTTTGCTTTCTCTATACCGTCTGCACTAAGAACTCTTATGGTGTTTACAGACTTGATGTCAATATTATTCATTTCTATGCTCCTTTTTACATAACAATACGATTTTTCGGTTCATAAAGATAATCTAAAACTTCGCTCTGAACTCCAATCTTTTTCATTTTACCACAATATAATAAATTATAAAATGTCTTGCAAATAGTATTTTTATTTGGTAAAATATATACGTTATGGATTTTGCACGGGTTTTTCCCTATTGTGATGAAGTCCAATCCAAAATAATTATAAATCTTTATAATTAAAGTTAAAGGAGGTGTAACCGTGGCAAAATGTTCAATATGCGAAAAAGCTGCTCATTTTGGTAATGCAGTAAGCCATTCTCATAGAAGATCCAACAAAATATGGAAGGCTAACGTTAAGTCAGTTAAGGTCAAAACAGAGGGTGGATCTAAGAAGATGTATGTATGTACTTCATGCCTTCGTTCAGGTTTTGTAGAGCGTGCATAATTAATACTTGAGAATACGTATTCAAGCAATAAAAAAGAGCCCATAAAGGCTCTTTTTTATTGTTATTTAACCGACTTCTCATAGTCTGCTATGAATTTTTCAATACCCGCTTCTGTAAGAGGATGATTTAACATAGACTTAAATACGGAATAAGGTACTGTTGCAATATCTGCTCCTGCCTTGGCACACTCAAGTACATGCATATTATTACGTACAGATGCTGCAATTATCTCAGTCTCTATACCGTGAATTTCAAAAATCTCAACGATGTCCTCTATTAAAGAAACACCTCTTGTTCCCACATCGTCAAGTCTTCCAAGGAATGGTGAAACATAGCTTGCACCTGCTCTTGCAGCCAAAAGTGCCTGCAGCGGTGTAAAGATTAAAGTGCAGTTTGTGGCAATTCCCTCTTTACTGAGTGCAGCTATTGCCTTCAGTCCTTCAGCAGTCATAGGAATCTTTACCACCATATTTTTATGGATCTTTGCAATTTCTCTTCCCTCGGCTATCATATCCTCAGCCTTTGTAGTTGTAGCCTTTACCTCACCGCTTATAGCCCCGTCTACAATGTCTGTGATTTCCTTGATAACATCCTCAAATTTTCTTCCTGACTTTGCAACTAATGAAGGATTTGTTGTAACGCCTGCTAACACGCCCCAGGCGGCAACTTCTCTGATCTCATCCACATTTGCGGTATCAATAAAAAATTTCATACATACACCTCACATATATTTTTATTCTATTTTACCACTTTTGTGTACTGTTTCAAAGTATTATATATATAATATTAGACTAGTTTACAGGAATAATCCATTTGTGGACTCCATATTCAATAACTTCACCACCTTCTGAGTAAATAAAATATAAATAATCCGATATATCTGAGCTTATTCTATAATAATCTGCATTTTCAATCTCAAAAACAGGCTCTCCCAGATAATCTCTTACCTGTACCTTCTTTAAATATTCGTTTTCATTAGGTAATAAACCCAAATTATATAGTAACTCACCGCCGTTAATATCTTCTTTACTTGGATGCACTACAATCGCTGATACTTCCGGTTCACCCGATCCGTTGTTTTTAGGTGTCAGTTTAAATGAGGTGTAACTGTTTTCATCGCCATAAGTATAAATGGATTCCAAATCATCTTTCTCTTCTTTTTTATCGGGATCTCCATTCCTCTGTATCAAGGTTTCTTCATCAGAACCAAGTCTGATACGATTATAAAACAGTCTGTCTGCATATATCGCATTATTAAATTCCAATAGTTCATTATAATAACTTTGATTTTCTTTCATGTACTCAAAGTTTATATTTTTTTGCAATAAGCTTTCTCTGCTTATTACATCGACTCTTTTTTTATCTGTTCCTTCTACATATTCTTTGGGAATATTAACTTCTGTTTTAATATATGAAATGTAGTCATTTTCAAGCATCAATAACATGCTGTTATTAAACTTAAATGTATTAAAATAAGGAGAATGATACAAAGGGTTCTCAGATAGTTTCAGCTGTTTTGCCTTATCATATATTTCATTATATTCTAAAACAAGTCCGACACCTATGTCTGTATTTTCTATTTTTGCATCCTTTATTTCAAGATAATCTGCCAACATCGGCAGTTTATTTATTATGCTCTTAATGTTTTCACTGTCAGCATTTTTATCAATGGACAGCTCATGTAAATTTTCATAAGGAAAATAGTTCTTTTCTACTGATACTTTTTGGGTCACCTGATTTCCCTGTACATTTACAGCGGTCCTACTACATCCCACTAAAGCAAAAGCGATACAACTCAATACTACACATATCGATAATTTATTTTTAATAATCATACTATTCTCCTTATTGCATTATTTATTTCAACTTCCTCTCCATTCTGTTTAATCTAAAGAATCTGAAAATTGCAACCACAGCCTGCACTATCAACGAAACCCCGAAAAGTACCGAAATATAGCCTGCCACAAATACAGGATTTATCACAAGAATGATACCGAGCAGTAAATCAATTATCGCAATGAAAATAAGTCTCTGACCTATATTCTTTTCAAACTTCACCACTCTCATTCCCATAAATACTCTGCTTATTCCGATAAGTAGCAACCAAATACCTGCCGCTACTATAAAAGCAACTGACAATCCCAGAGAATCTTTAACCGCAAAGTATATTCCTGCCGCAACAGATAAAATACCTTCAATCAGTCTCCAAATACTTCTGCCTTCTCTTTTCTCAGACAGATAAGCGCTTATTTGAGAAATTCCCTCTATTAACAACAGCACACATAATATAATATTTATTGTACCTGCTATAAACAAAGGATTTACAATCACATATATTCCAACTATCAAGAATATTATTCCTGAAAAAAGCGAAAAATATTTTGCACTTGAAATATTATTCATCAATAACCTCTTTCTTTCTTTGATTCATTTGCAAACCTGTCATCAGGATAATTTGTAATAATTTCTGTAAACAGATTGTTTGCAGTATCAACATCACCCATAGTCTTGTATGCCAAAGCTTTCTTATACTTGGCTTCCACATAATCCGGGGATATTCTGAGAGCGGCGTCATAATAGCCTATCGCTCCGGCAAAATCACCGGATCTGTTAAGTCCGTCCGCCACTTTAAGTAAAAGTTTAGGACCCTCATCTCTCATCTTAGGCGCCATTTCGGCAAATGTGCCCGTTACGGATATACCTAAGCCGTTGTCAACATCTGTAAGCTGACCCACATCCAGATTTGAAAATATCTCGGCGGCTCTTGTGTAATTTTTTGTATTGTACTCTTTTATAAGACCTAAGAAATAAACATACTGCAAAAGCTTATAGTTCATATTCTCAGTTGATGTGTTATTAACTTCTGTAAGTTTATTTACCTGTTCGTTCAATCCTTCATTTTCACTCTTCAGTGTTTCTATGGATAAATTTACATCATTAAGTTGTTGTGATATCTCTACAATTTCTTTATTATGTGCATTATTTAATGCCACCTTCATAGTAGGCATATATAAAAATACCATTGCACAGGCACCGACTATCAATCCTATACCTACATTAATAGCTGTAAACATTCCCGAATAATTCTTATATATCTCGGTCACAGGCATACCGTTATTTACATTTTCTACAGGTTTTTCCTTCTTTACCGGACTGCCTATAACATTTAGTTTTTCTTTCCTTGCATTTTTTTCAGTCAGAGGTTTCATCTCTTCAAGGTAAGTGATAGCCTTAGTATTGAATCTGTCAATTGCAAGTACATTCTCCAAAAGCTTTTTTGCCTCACTGGATTTTCCTTCTCTGATATCAAGAAGTGCCAGTGCGAGCATTGCCTTTACAAAATGCGGCCTTATATCTACAGCCTGCTTTAATGTTATCCTTGCCATATCATAATTTACAGTCTTTATTTGAGAGATCGCCTTATTATATTTTGAAATGGCATCCTGTGATTTTTCCAGGTAAGCGGATTTATTTCTCAATTTTTGCAAATAATTCTGTGCCGGATTGTTTATAGGATTAATATTTATACTTATAACCCATGAAATCAAAGCCTTGGTCTCTTCACCCATTTCAAACTGTATAAGTCCGTATAAATTTCTGGCATCGGTATTTTTCTTATTCAATCCCAAAGATATGCTTAGCGCATTCAATGCGGAAGATAAATTTCTTTCCTTTGCAAGAGACAATCCCAAATTATAATAACCGTTTGATATCTGTTCCAGACGTCTGTTTTTCTTCATATCAGCCCTTTACTTGCTCTTTCAACAATTCCATCAAAATATCATTCATATCTGAAATATCACTTTTTGCTATAATATCCTCCACTGCGGAAATATCCGGTGAAGGCTTAAATTTTCTTAATTCTTCCTCAAAATCTATCATCTGTTTCCCTCTAATATCTCTCCCATTAAATATAATGAGCCAACACAAAACAAAATTTCATCATCAGCCTTTTCTTTTTTTGCTTCGTTAAAGGCCTCTATACTGCTATTATAGCAACTTATCTTTGACTGTCTTTTATTTTTTTCTAAAAGTATATTTAAGCTATTATAAAGCTCATCCGTAGAATTGCTTCTGTAAGAATTCATGGCTGTCAGATAGTATTTTTTTACCTCAAGCTTGGAAGTAATAATATCAAAAATCTTTTCCACCTCTTTATCCTTTACTACTGAGATCAAAAGCTTGATTTTCTTATTATTTACTTTTGCAAGCTTCATTGCATTTTCTGTAAACTCTATAATTGCCGGTTCATTATGTGCTCCGTCAATAATAATATCCTTTTCTATCTCTTCCATTCTTCCGTGCCATACAGTCTTTGTTAAAGCTTCATCTATATTATCTATAGTATTAAGCAGCTGCCCCGCTCCAAGTATAGCAAGTGCAGCCGCTTTCTTTTTGTACTTTACATATGTAAATTTCAGGCTTTCATAGTCAAAATCGGAAAGCGGTATTATTTTTGCCGCTTTAGCTTTTGCAAATTCTCTTATTATCTCATTTGCCTCTTCATTTGAGTCGTCGAAGATTACTGTGGAATTATGCTTAATAATACCGGCCTTTTCATAAGCAATTTCTTTTATACTGTTTCCGAGAAATTGCATATGGTCCATTCCTATACTTGTAATAATACTTAAAGTGTCCTCGAAAACATTTGTTACATCAAGTCGCCCACCCATTCCGGTTTCAAGTATTACATAATCCGGATTTGTTTTTGAAAAAAATACCGTTGCGATATAGAAGATATATTCAAAATATGTAGGAGACGTATCGGAATTACCAAGTTTTTCCCTTACGTATTTTGATATACTCTCAAGTTCTCTATCGCTTATAGGTGTCATATCAAGCAATATTCTTTCGTTTACTTCTATCAAATGAGGGGAGATAAATGTTCCCACCTTCATATGATTTTCTATAAGAATATTGCCAAGATATGCACATACGGAGCCTTTTCCGTTGGTACCGGCCACATGTATTACTTTCGGCAGCTTTATACCCAGAATTTCAATATTCTTTCTTACTTCCGAAAGTGAATTCTTTTTCTTGGCCCACATGGGAATGCTCTCTATATATTCTTTTTCATTCATATCAGTCGGCTAATCTTGCAAGCTGCTCTCTTACCTGTGAAAGCATCTGCTCATAGTTTTCAAGCTTTTTCTTTTCTTCATCTATTTTTGCCTGAGGCGCTTTACTTACAAACTTCTCATTTGAAAGCATACCTGTTGATCTTGCCACCTCGCCTATAAGCTTCTTTTCTTCTTTTTTCAGTCTTTCAACTTCTTTTTCAATATCTACAAGCTCTTTTAAAGGTAAACATATGGATGCATTCGGTATTGCAACTCTTACAGAGTCCTTCTCAACAGTACTGTCATCCGAATCTATTATAAGCTTATCAAGTCCTGCAAGCTGCTTAAAGAAATCTCCGGCACTTTCAAATGTATCTCTTATCTTTTCGCTTTCACTTACTACAATTCCCTTTGCCTTATGTGAAGGCGGTACATTCATAGATGCTCTTACATTTCTTATTGCTCTTACGGCCTCTTTTATAAGCTCGGCTTTATTTTCATCATCCTCAAAATTGTATTCAGGATTTTCTGCAGGCCAAGGTTCAATCATTATACTCTTTACATCTTCATTTACGGTACAATAGATTTCCTCTGTGATAAAAGGCATAAACGGATGTAAAAGCTTTAGAATAGTATTTAAAACTTCTGTAAGTACTGCAAGCGCAGTATCTCGTGTTTCGTCTTCCTTATTCCAGAGTCTTACCTTTACCATTTCGATATACCAGTCACAGAACTCTTCCCATGCAAAATCGTATATCTTTGAAAGTGCTATACCAAGCTCAAACTTATCAAGATTTGTTGTAACTTCCTTTATAAGTTTGTTTGCCTTTGAAAGTATCCACTTATCTGAAAGCATAAGCTTTGAATTATCTATTTTACCCGGCTTGTCCTCACCTATGTTCATCATGATAAGTCTTGCGGCATTCCAGATCTTATTTGCAAAGTTTCTGGCACTTTCCACTCTCTCATAGTAGAATCTCATATCATTTCCGGGTGCATTTCCTGTAATAAGCATCATTCTGAGTGCATCCGCACCGTACTTGTCTATTACCTCAAGCGGATCGATACCGTTTCCGAGAGATTTACTCATCTTTCTACCCTCGGAATCTCTTACAAGTCCATGGATAAGAACCGTGTGGAAAGGTGATTTTCCGGTCTGCTCATAGCCTGAGAACACCATTCTTACTACCCAGAAGAAAATAATATCATAACCTGTTACAAGAACATCCGTAGGATAGAAATACTTCATTTCCTCAGTATCCTCAGGCCATCCGAGTGTTGAGAAAGGCCAAAGTGCTGATGAAAACCATGTATCCAAAGTATCCTCATCCTGTACAAGCTCATGGCATCCGCATTTCGGACAGCTTTCAGGTTTCTCTCCGGCAACAGTTATCTCACCGCATTTTTCACATGTATATGCAGGTATCTGATGTCCCCACCACAGCTGTCTTGAAATACACCAGTCTCTTATATTTTCAAGCCAATGCAAATATGTCTTTGCATAGCTTTCAGGTACAAACTTAAGTTCTCCTGTCTCAATCGCCTTTATAGCCGGCTTTGCCATCTCGTTCATAGCTACAAACCACTGCGGCTTTATAAGCGGCTCTACAACTGTCTTACATCTGTCATGTCTGCCTACATTGTGGCTGTGAGGAACCACCTTTACCAAGAGACCTGCTTCTTCAAGATCCTTTACTATAAGTTTTCTTGCCTCATATCTGTCAAGTCCGTCATACTTGCTTCCCGGCATATCAATAGTTGCATCATCATGCATTATATTGATTTCGCCCAGATTATGTCTCTTTCCTACCTCGAAGTCATTAGGGTCATGTGCAGGTGTTATCTTTACACATCCTGTTCCGAACTCTTTATCAACATATTCATCCGCTACTACAGGTATTTCTCTTCCTACAAGCGGTAAAACAAGCTTCTTACCTATAATATCCTTATATCTTTCATCCAAAGGATTTACCGCAACCGCAGTATCTCCAAGAAGTGTCTCAGGTCTTGTTGTAGCAATCTCGACAAATTTTCCTTCTTCTCCCACAACAGGATACTTTATATGCCAGAAATTGCCATCCATCTCAATATGTTCAACCTCGGCATCTGAAATGGATGTTTTACAAACAGGACACCAGTTTATAATCCTGTTACCCTTGTAAATATAGCCTTTTTCATACAATCTGAGGAAAACTTCCTTTACAGCCTTTTGTCCCTGTTCATCCATGGTAAATCTTTCTCTGTCCCAGTCTGCAGATGAACCAAGTCTTTGAAGCTGATTGATTATTCTTGTGCCGTAATCATTTCTCCATGCCCAAGCTTCCTTTAAAAATCCTTCTCTTCCAAGCTCGTGCTTATCCTTGCCCTCGGCTTTAAGCTTTTCAATAACTTTTACCTCTGTAGCAATAGCCGCATGGTCCGTTCCCGGCTGCCAAAGTGCCTCATATCCGGCCATTCTCTTATATCTTATCAGTATATCCTGCATGGTATTATCAAGTGCATGTCCCATATGCAACTGACCTGTGATATTCGGCGGCGGCATTATAATTGTAAAAGGCTTTTTATCCTTATTTACCTTTGCATGGAAGTACTTTTCTTCCAACCATTTTTTGTATATTCTGCCCTCTATTTTTTCGGGGCTGTATGTCTTTTCCAATTCTTTCATATCTACCTGCCTTATTTCATATTTCTGTAATCCGCTTTTAAATCAGCGATATAATCATCTAAAACTTTTTTCTTCCTTGCCGTATCTTCCGTCTCGAATATAGAATTTATATTCTTTATTCTTTCACTTTCTCCAACGCCTTCCAATGCTATATCAAAAGCTTTCTTTGCTTCGCCTGCCAAATCGGCTTTTAAGAGTTTACTCATTTCCTCATCATTTTCTTCTTCATATGATGCTGTAAATATTCTCTTAAGGAAATATATTTCTATCAAAATCACATCATCATTTGTGATTTCATATGACTTTTTCAGCGCATCCAAAGCCTCTTCATATAAAAAGAGATTTGCATAAATAACACCGAGATTATGATATACGCTTCCAATAAAACCGTTCTCAGCCTTTGTATCCATATCAAGGATTTCCAGATAGTACTTTTTTGCCAAATCATACTTTCCTATATAAAACATATAGTCCGCTCTTTGCTTGGCAACTTCATGTACCGCCATTTTCTTTATCTTTCCCATGACATTTCTGAAAATAATTGTCTCTGCATTATTGTACAGACTGCATGAATCAATGATATATACCAAAATATCCTCATCAGCCGTTCCGTTGGACATTTTCCTTTTCACATTATCGGCTAAGACTTCCAAATTCAACTCATTCCTTATAAATTCAACCAAGGTATCACTTACTATTCCCTCGGTGACTAAAATAGGATTCTCAAATATTATATAGCACAACTCTTCATAACTGTGTATATCAAGCGATAATACTTCTATATGGAAAGGCTTTTTTACTTTTAAGGCTTCACACAGTATCAATCCCATATATTTACCTCGATATTTCTCTTTACATCGGTAGGCGGATACATATCTCCAAAGCCTGCATCCTCTATTTCGACATTCATGATTTTATCGTCCAAAAATTTTGTTCTGAAATAAAATCTTCTGGTCTTTATAGGCCTTTTTGGTAGAAAGTCCAGTACAATAGGAATGTTTTTCTTGACCTTACCGTCAACTCCTACCACACTGATATCTATTACTTCTTTCTCATCCGGTATCATTAAAAGTTCGGTATCCGGTTCACCCCAAAAGTCTCCCGCCTTTGCAAGGTATATCTTTCCGTCTTTACCGTTGTTCTCCACATTTATATAAACATCCGACCTCAGTCTTCCTTCACAAAGTGCAGTTAAATTATATATGGAGTTCTCACTCGCAAGGTCAACACCTTTAAATGCCGCACCTTTTGCAAAAATATTTGTATCAAGATATACCTTACCTCTTGAACACAGATAACTTATAAATCCGTCTGCCCACTCATGTTCCGCAAATACCTGCCCTGTAAGAAAAATAGACGAAAATTTTTTCTTATCCATTACTTTCTCGGCAACTGAAGTCAAAATCTTATCTGCAAGCTTGGCTCCTGAAGGATTATTAAGTATCTGTAAGTTAAAAGCCTCATCCATATTTTCGGACTCCGCATTAACAAGCAGTTTCCTTGAATTTCTGTTTACAAGCATTTCATAGTATGTAAGACTTACATCCGAAAGATCGTACATTCCCACTTTATTGTTCCATATATCTTTTTTTAATGAAAGAACAAAATAGATAAAGCTTTCTTCCTTGCTTATTATATGTATATGGTTCGGTTGATATCCAAGCCCTACAAAGGCCTCCCTTATATCACCGACTATATCTTCTTCCAAACCTGCCATAGCTACAACTACTTCCTCAGGCTTTTCCTTATATAATTTTTCCATTCCGGCATTTATTATTTCTCTGAAGTAAATCTTTAATATTTCTTTTCCTTCATATCTTGTACCGTCAATGGTTGCTATACCGTCTTTTCTTGTCAATTTTAATAATTTATCGGTAATTATACCTTTTCCGTCCAATGCCAAAGCATAAGCATCTTCACCCACTACCCAGGCATCTTCACCCTTTTTTTTGCTAATAACAGTGGGGAAAATCAATGCTTCATCATCAGGGTAAAATATAAGATTTGTACTTATATCCGATAAAGCGATTCCAAGTACCTTCGGATTCATCGTATCTCCCATTTTATATAAATATCAAATGTAAACATAAAATTTACATTCCTTTCATTTTTTATATCAGTGTAAATAAATTAGCTACCAACTCGTCTTTATACACAAACTCGGTCAATTTTTCCTTAAGTTCTTTCTCTTTGTCTTTTGGCAGTTCCTCTATATCATTTATAAGAATAAACCTGCTCTCTACGGCATTATCCGCTTTACTGAATTGAACACAGTCATTTACCGAAACTTTCATCTCTCCGTCTTCATCTTCAAGAATCTGATATTCCCATATCTCATCCGAAAAAATCTTCTTATATTTAACAAATATATTTTTATAGATATTGGGAAACTCCTCCTCAATAAAATCATCGTTTAAAGGAAAAATTCTTGACTTCAATATAACGGAATCTTTCTTTGCCTTGTATTCAACAAAAGTGGATTCCAGTATATCTCTTTCAACCGCTACAAACTTTGACAGATTTTTAAAATACGAAAATACCATTCCCATATCGCAAAGATTATTTACTATCTGCTCACATAATCTTGTCTGCTTAAAGTTAAGTTTATCCTTCTTTGAATAATATTTTGACAATGCCAGCATATAAATATTCGGGAATTCCTTTATATCGTCAACATCACTGAGTCCGTCTTCCAGATACTCAAATATATTGTCTTTTATATTTTCATCATTCATGAAGAATAAATCACTCTTTACAGTAAAATATGCTCTTATGATTATATCCGTAACTCTTTTTCTCTCCGTATAAATTCCGAAAGCCTCATCCAGATCTTCTGTCTGATTTGAGAAAAGCATCTGTATAAGCAATCTTTCTTCAAAATCATATGTCTCAATATTTTTTTCAACACATAACTTTAAACAATCAAACATATTTTGTGTTTTTCCGTTGTAAACCTTTGCAATAAATTCCAAAGTTTTATCTGTGTACTTTTCATCCTTATAAAGATTAAAAGCCATCAAAGCAAGTATTTTATTTTGATTAAATGCTTCATCGTAAATCGCCTTAATAATTAGCTTAAGTAATTCATCTTTTTTGAAATTATCGACTCCGAAGAATTTGACTACATCTATTGCCTCTTTTACATTTCCGGTATTCATCAATGTATCACAATACATGAAAATATTGTCTTCATCCAGATTCATCTCAGCCGTCTTATAAAGAAGCTTAAAGTTAATCTCTTCTTCCCTTTCTGAATCTTTCCATAAATGCTCAATAAGCTTTGATAAAAGAATATTTTTAAATCTTGAATCAATGTCTATTTCATCCAATACACCTTCTATTAAAGCTATATCTTCATCACCGATTTCACTGCTTTTTGCAATCTTTCCAAGCATCAAAAGCCTGTGCATATCATGATTTTTATCCAACTCATAAGACCTGTCTATAAGATTTTGCATATGGAATATCTTATCTACTGTCATATTTTTGGAATAGTATCTGTTGCCCTCACAGTCCTCCGTAAGTATAATTGCATTTTCCGAATACAGTGCTACAAAAGCCCTGCTATTTACAAGCTCATATTTCTTTTCGCCGTTCAGTTCCGGATATACAACAACTATAGAAGCCGCTTTATCTTCAGGCACTCTCACATCATATGAGTTCATCAAAAACGGAATAATTTTTGCCAATCTTTCATCTATATCATCATCCTCAAGAATTCCGGAATAGATATTTATAAGATGGTCATCCATCTTCAATTTCATAGCATTGTCAATGGTAAAAATCTTTATTCTCTTTATAAACTCTCTGTATATTTCACTGTTATGCGGATAAAACTCTACAATATTTTCAAATATCTTTACCTTAAAGTCATCAGCCATCGAGTTTATTCTTTCAAAATACTTCAGCACAGATTCAGGTATAGGTAAATCATATTTTTCCGGAAGTGAGTAAACAAAATACTCATATATGCCTTCCACCGGCAATCCCTTTTCAATGCATCTTTCATACCATGCATTTACATACTTTTTTCTGACATTACCTTTTATAAAAATCTCACATATATCTGTAAGCAGTTCATTGCTTGGCAATGCATTGTATATTGAAAGCAGAATATTTAATATAGCTCCGTTAATCTTCTTTGTCTCTCTTACAACTAAGAGTATTTTTTCCGAAAGATTGACCGATATAAGATTATTTCTTATGCCGAAGCCAAGCGCCAACACTTCAAATCTTGTACAGCTTGTCAAAAGATGCGGATTTTTACAAAGCAAAAGAGCATATTCCATCATCAATATTTTTGACCTGTCACCAAGCTCAAAAGCCCTCTTTAAAAACTTCTGTCTTTCCGCCGGGTTGTCCGCCAGACTTTCATCAAGATTTAATACAAGCATAAACTCAATATTTGAATGATATTTCTTATATAAATCCTTGATAAGCTTTGTAAGGTCTCTCATCTTTTCGGCATCAGGATACATATATGTATCCAGGTATTCTAAAATCAGATACTCATCTCTAAGTTCATGCCTGTTTTCTTTTATTTTTGAATCCAGACTGTTGATAATAGACTTTGCCGTAGCCTTATCTCCCTGCATCAGGTATATTTCGGCCTTTAAAAGCCTTACCAAAAAACTCCTGTATGTACTTGCCTGTAATCTGTCAAGTACCGCAAGCATTTTAAATAAAATCTCATTTTTTTCGATTTTATCGTTGCAAAGTTCATGCTCAACTCTAAGCTTTATATAGGCAATCCACTGTTTTCTTTCAAATATTCTTGCTTCTCTTTGATATTCTTTTTCAAGATTTTTATTTATTACAACTTCGAGATATTTTTCATTTAAACCGTTACCAAACTTTATACTTGCAATATTTTTTCTGTCTTGCAAAAGCTCGGGATCTATAGTAAATCCAAGTTCAAAAGTATTATCTTCAAAGTTTTCGTTTTTGATTTTATCCGTATTTAATTTAATAAAACCTGCATTTGTTGATACATCAATATCAAGCAGTCCCCAGTTTTCTTTGTAAACTTTGACGGTATAAACTTTATCTTCTTCTACCGTATTTAAATAAAGCGAATCCGATTCAAGCAAAAAATCCACCGCTTCTTTATTTCCCACAGCCTGCAGGAAATTTTCAAGGTTTAATCTGAAGTTATTGCCCTTATTAAGTACTTCGTAAATCTTTTGATATCTCAGGTCCTTCATAAAACCCGACTTACAAAAGTCTTTATACATAAAAATAGCCAATGCAATATTTATGTCTTCCTTTGCAATGACCATAAAATCATCCACTGTCTTTAATGACTCCAGCACAAGTACAGTATCCGTATTTTTTATATAAAAAGTATAGGGTATATCTCTTTCTCCGGCATTTGTTACCAGAGTTATAATACCCTCTATTTTTTCTTCTCTGCTCAAATTTTTCGAGTTGATCTCAAGTACAACTTTGTTCTTTATTCCGCCAAAAGTTGCATCAACCACTCTTACTCTTATATTGTCGGAATACGCCACTCCTCTCAAAGGTACTTTATTGTCACTTCGTACCTCTATTTCAAAGCGAACGGCTTCATCCATCTTTATAGGTAGTTCTATATTATCCGGCTCACAGACCAATATAGGTAATTCTTCTTCAATAATCCCCTTTGCCAAACGATTGATTCGCTCTCTCATTTATACACCTCTTCCATAAACCATAACCTACATTTTATCATAAATAATAATGAATTTCTATATCTAATCGGCAGTTAGTAATCCACAGGCAACTGAATAAAATACCCGGTAATGTATTACACTTTACATAATATCGCATTTGTTGTAAAATCTTTATATTACACAGGAGGTCCGACGATGCTCTCAGAACCGATGACTTTATATAAGTTAATGATACTATATATGTTAAAACAAGTGAAATTTCCACTTACAAACTCAAATATATCCGACTTTTTTGTCAGTAAAGAATATACTACATATTTTATAGTCCAACAGGCCCTTTCGGAGCTTCTGGAATCAAACTTGCTGAGTGTAGAGAATATAAACAACAATTCCAGATATGAAATGACAAAAGAAGGCAAGGAAGCCCTCTCTTTTTTTGAGAAACAGATTTCTCCGGCTATAATTACAGATATAAACGAGTTTATACAGACAAATAAATTCCGCATGAGAAACGAAGTTTCCACTACAGCAGAATATTATAAGCTTCCGGGAAATGACCTGATTGTACACTGTGAGGTTTTAGAAGGTAAAACCCCGCTTATAAATATCGAAATAAATTCACCTGATGAAGAACAGGCCAATATTATGAAAAACAATTGGCGCTCCTGCAGTCAGGATATTTATCAGTATATTATGAAAAGACTTCTTGGAGGCATGGAATAAAAAAGGACACTTATGTGTCCTTTTTTATTCCCCAAGATATGCTTTCTTTACACTGTCATCATCTATAAGTGTCTTTGCATCTCCGTCAAGAACTATATTTCCTGTTTCAAGAACATAGGCTCTGTCGGCAATACTAAGCGCCTTCTTTGCATTTTGCTCAACCAAGAGTACCGTGGTACCGCTCTCATGGATTTCTCTTATAATATCAAATATCTCATTTACATAAAGCGGTGACAGACCCATTGAAGGCTCATCCATCAAAATAACTTTAGGATTACTCATAAGAGCTCTTCCCATTGCAAGCATCTGCTGCTCACCGCCTGAAAGTGTACCTGCAACCTGAGTCTTTCTCTCAAAAAGTCTTGGGAATCTCTTATAAATTTTCTCAAGACTCTCTTCAATTCCGGCCTTATCGTTTCTTATATATGCGCCGAGTTTCAGATTTTCAATTACCGTCAAATCTCCGAAAACTCTTCTTCCCTCAGGCACATGTGCCATTCCGAGCTTAACAATATCATGTGCTTTGGTCCTCGTTATATCCTTGCCGTCAAACTCGATACTTCCTTCCTTTGCACTGAGAAGTCCTGTGACCGTGTGCAAAATAGAAGTTTTTCCTGCACCGTTTGCACCTATAAGAGCAACTATCTCACCTTGATTGACGCAAAAACTTGCACCCTTTACAGCCTTGATCATTCCATAGTTCACGACAAGATCTTTTACTTTTAATATTTCCATCGTTCCTCCTACTCTCCCAAATATGCTGTAATTACATCAGGATTATTAAGTACTTCACTCGGTGTTCCGCTTGCAAGCTCGGTACCGAAATTAAGTACCGTAAGCTTTTCACAAATTCCAGCCACCAGCTTCATATCATGTTCAATCAAGAGAATTGTAAGATTATACATATCCCTTATTTTTCTGATAGTTTCCATCAACTCTTCCGTCTCATTAGGATTCATACCTGCCGCCGGCTCATCAAGCAAAAGCAAAGAAGGACTTGTAGCAAGAGCTCTTGCTATCTCAAGCTTTCTCTGCTCACCGTAAGGAAGATTTCCCGACAGAACATCTTTCTTTGAGCCGAGTGAAAATACATCCAGTATCTCCAAAGCAAGAGCATCCATTTCCTTTTCCTTTTTGGAAAATCCGAACATATGAGTCATGGATGTAAGCAGAGGATATTTTACCTTTTCATGCAATGCCACTTTTACATTATCAAGAACCGACATATTTGAAAAAAGTCTTATATTCTGAAAGGTTCTTGCAATACCCATATTATTGATCTGTGTAGGTGTTTTTCCGTTTATAAGATTTCCGTCAAGTCGTATTGTACCTCCGGTCGGCTTATATACTCCTGTCAAGAGGTTAAAAACTGTAGTCTTTCCCGCACCGTTCGGTCCGATAAGACCGTATAACATTCCTTTTTCAATATTAAGATTAAAATTGTCTACCGCCTTTAATCCTCCGAATTGAATTCCAAGATTCTTACACTCCAGCATTAATCCTCCTTTCCAAGCTTTCTAAAGGTTTTATTCAGTGATAAATTAGCCTTAAACTTACTGTTATTAAATATCATCATCAAAATCAATACTATTGCATAGAGTAACATTCTCAAATTGTCCGCACCTCTTAAGAACTCAGGTAATACGGTAAGAATTATTGCGGATATTATTGAACCCGGAATATTTCCCATACCTCCGAGAACTACAAATACAAGTATCTCAATTGATTTATTATAGTCAAAAATATTAGGTTTTATAATGCCCACATTATGAGCATAAAGTGAACCTGCAAGTCCTGCAAAACCTGCAGCTATAACAAAAGCGCTTACCTTATACTTACTTATCTTTATTCCTATAGACTCCGCCGCAATATCATTGTCACGAATTGACTTTATCGCTCTTCCGTCTCTTGAATTTATAAGATTTGAAATCAGCACTATGCATATTACCATGATAATAAATACGACTGTAAAATTATTGTAATCGGAATATAAAGGAATCTTACTAAGTCCCTTTGATCCTCCGGTAAAATTAAGATAATTTATAACAGACTTTATTATCTCTCCAAATGCAAGTGTTACTATAGCCAGATAGTCACCTCTGAGTCTAAGTACAGGTACGCCTATTAAAAATCCGAAAACAGCCGCCAATATACAACCGCAAACAACAGCTATAAAAAAGGACAGCGCCGGAGGTAAAAAGCTTGTATTGATAGAAATCAAAGCACTTGTATATGCTCCTATTGACATAAAACCGGCATGGCCCAAAGAAAGTTCTCCCAAAAATCCTGTTACAAGATTCAGTGAAACAGCCAACATTATGTTCACACAAATAGGAACTATCAAGGATTTATATTGTCTACTGAGTATTCCCGAGTTTATCAAAACAAACACCAATACATAGGCCAGTAACATTACAGCTATATTAAATATAGTTTTTTTATTTAATATCTTCATACCACACCTATACCTTTACAATCTTCTTCTTGCCCAAAAGTCCTGAAGGTCTGAACAATAAAACGACAATCAAAACTCCGAAAACAATAGCATCTGCAAGCTCTGTTGAAATATATGCCTTAGACACACTTTCAATAAGTCCCAGAAGTATTCCACCAAGCATAGCTCCCGGTATACTTCCGATTCCTCCAAGAACCGCAGCCACAAACGCCTTGATACCAGGCAACGCTCCAAGTGTAGGCTTCATAGACTGGTACTGACTTATATACAAAATACCCGCTACAGCCGCAAGTGCCGAACCTATTGCGAAAGTCATCGATATGGTACTGTTTACATTAATACCCATAAGTTCCGCAGCTCCCTTATCCTCCGAAACGGCTCTCATTGCAGAACCCATCTTAGTCTTGTTTATAAACAATGTAAGTAAAATCATTGCAACAGCGGTAACTACCAATGTAACCAAAGTAATACTTGAAATTATTACCGGTCCTACCTTTATATTTTCGTTCGGAATCACAGATTGAAAAGGTATCGGTGTTGAACCGAATATCAACAAAGAACTACTCTGTAAAAAGAAGCTCATACCTATTGCAGTGATAAGTACTGCCAAAGGCTGTGCTTTTCTAAGCGGCTTATACGCAATCTTTTCAATCAAAACGCCCAAAACGGAACATACAATAACAGTTAATAAAAGTGCTACCGGAACAGGTAAACCCAATACCGATATACTAAAATAAAGAGCATATGCTCCTACCATTATTATATCTCCATGAGCAAAATTTATCATTTTAGCTATACCGTATACCATTGTATAACCTATAGCTATCAATGCATAAATGCTTCCTGTCCTCAATCCGTTTATTAACTGTTCAATAAAGTTAATTAACATTTTTTTACCCCTCTTTACCTAAACTACGGAAAACTCCTACCTTACGTTAGAAGCTTTCCGAGGTCTATGTCAGAAAAAGAGGATGGGACAATAATCCCGTCCTCTTTAAAATTTCATAGATTAATCAAAAAGCTTATACTCTCCGTTTGTAATAGTAACAAACTTAGGCTCCTTGTTCGGCTCACCGTCGGCATTGAATGATACTTTACCTGTAATACCGTTTACCTCTATCTCGGTCATAGCCTTGATAAGGTCATCACTCTCAATGCTTCCTGCCTTCTCCATAGCCGCCTTGATTACATAAACAGTATCGTATCCGTCAGCTGCAAACTGGTCAGGTATTGCCTTATATGCAGTCTCATACGCCTTTGTGAAATCTGCCGCAGAAGGATCTGAAGCCAAGAAGGGACTTAAGAATACCGCACCTTCAACAGCGCTTGGATCTGTAACCTGTCCTAAAACTCCGTCCCAA
Organism: Lachnoanaerobaculum sp. MSX33; assembly: GCF_000512995.1. Taxonomy (NCBI): domain Bacteria; kingdom Bacillati; phylum Bacillota; class Clostridia; order Lachnospirales; family Lachnospiraceae; genus Lachnoanaerobaculum; species Lachnoanaerobaculum sp. MSX33. The sequence goes on from NZ_AZXX01000028.1 coordinate 41,274, forward strand.
CCGTCAGAACCTACAAATGCCGCATCGATACCCTGCTGCTTTGCCTGCTGTACAATATATGCTGCAGCTTCATAATATCCCGGTACAAATATAAGCTTAGCTCCTGAAGCCTTGATCTGTGTCAACTGAGTTGTAAAGTCCACATCATCATTTGTGAATGACTGCTCATTTACAAGTAAATCGGACTTTCCGGCTGTGTTAAGCTCCTCTTTGAAAGCCTCATATACTCCTGTTGAATACTCATCGGAGTTGTTGTAAAGAACAGCAACACTCTCATATCCCTGATCTACAACGAAATCTGCAATCATCTTTCCCTGAAGAGGATCTGTAAAGCAAAGTCTGAAAACATTTGGATTCTCAGTGATTGCCTTAGCTGAGCCTGAAGGTGTAATCTGTAAAATATTATCCTTTGCTGTTAAATCTGTAAGTGCAAGTGATGAACCACTTGTTACAGAGCCCATAAATACATTGATTCCGCTGTCCATAAGATTGTTATATGCGTTAACAGCCTTATCTTCTTTAGCTTCATCATCCTGGAAGTTAAGTGCAAGCTTATATGTCTTGTCTCCAACCTTTACTCCGCCTGCCGCATTGATCTCGTCAATAGCTATAGTAGCACCGTTCTTTACCGAGTTACCGTAAGATGCAGCACTACCTGTAAGCGGTCCTGTAGTTCCTATTGTAAATACGTCACCGTCAACTTTTGCAGCAGCTTCAGTCTCAGCCTTAGATCCTGAATCCGCAGCTTTATCTGAACCTGCGTTTCCACAAGCTGTCAATGCCAATCCGAATGTCAATGCCATTGCTGACAATAATACTCTTTTCTTCATAATGCCTCCATAAATTAAATTTTATAAAACTCATCTCATTATATTTATTTCATATAATTCTGTCAATAAACACATTTGAAATGCATATATATTTTTTTCATGGCAGGTATAACAAATAGATATAACAAAGCCTTTATAACCGTTATTTTTTACTAAATACGACTATAAAGGCTTCAATTAATTTATATTATTTTATATTTATTTTTCTGAGAGATACTCATGTATTCCTCTTGCTCCGGCTCTTCCGGCCTCCATAGCAAGAATAACCGTAGCGGCACCTGTTACGGCATCACCACCTGCGAAAACTCCCTTTCTTGAAGTTTGTCCGGTTTTTTCATCGGCTTCAATACATTTCCACTTATTGATATCAAGACCTTCTGTAGTTCTTGCGATAAGAGGATTAGGTGAAGTACCGAGTGACATGATAACAGTATCACAGTCGATAACGAACTCACTTCCCTTTACCTCTACAGGTCTTCTTCTACCGCTGGCATCAGGCTCTCCAAGTTCCATTCTGATAACTTTCATGCCCTTTACCCAACCCTTTTCATCTTCAAGGATCTCAACAGGGTTTGTCAAAATATCAAATATGATACCTTCCTGCTTTGCATGATGAACTTCTTCAGCTCTTGCAGGTAATTCGGCTTCACTTCTTCTATATATAACATGAACTTCGGCTCCAAGTCTTAGGGCGGTTCTTGCAGCATCCATAGCCACGTTTCCACCACCTACGATACATACCTTTTTACTCTTAATAATAGGTGTGTGATAGTCGTCTCTGAAAGCCTTCATAAGGTTATTTCTTGTAAGATACTCGTTAGCTGAGAATACTCCGTTTGCGTTCTCACCCGGAATACCCATAAACATCGGAAGACCTGCTCCTGAACCGATAAATACGGCATCAAATCCCTCTTCTTCCAAAAGCTCATCTATTGTAACGGTTTTTCCGATGATAACGTCAGTCTCAATCTTTACACCGAGGTCTATAACGTTTTGAATCTCAGGTAAAACAACTTCATCCTTAGGCAATCTGAACTCGGGAATTCCGTAAATCAAAACTCCGCCCGGCTCATGCAATGCTTCAAATATGGTAACTTCATATCCGAGTTTTGCAAGATCGCCTGCACAGCTGAGTCCTGCAGGACCTGAACCGATTACGGCAACTCTCTTTCCGTTCTTATTCGGATTTGCCTTCGGCTTAATACCCATTTTTCTTGCGGTATCGGCCACATATCTTTCAAGCTTACCTATTGAAACAGCCTCACCTCTGTTTCCTCTGATACATACACCCTCACACTGTGTCTCCTGCGGACAAACTCTTCCACATACGGCAGGAAGTGAACTTGACTGTGCGATAACATCTGACGCACCTTCAATATCACCCTTTAATATTTCCTGTATAAAAGCCGGAATATTTATAGATACAGGACAACCCTGTATACATTTTGCATTCTTACAGTTGAAGCATCTTGCAGCCTCAGCCATTGCCTCTTCCTCAGTATATCCGAGGCATACTTCTTCAAAGTTTTTAGCTCTTACTTCAGGCTCCTGCTCAGCAACAGCAACTTTTTTCCACATATCCTGTGCCATTATTTGTCACCTCCACATACGCCACATCCGCCATGATGTGTTTCGCCTTCTACAATCTTCAAAAGTTCCTTACCTTCTTCCGTCTTATAGATCTGTAATCTTTGAAGTGCTTCATTGAAATTAATCTTATGTGCATCAAACTCAGGTCCGTCTACACATGCAAACTTAATTTCATCACCTACAGAAAGTCTGCAGGCACCGCACATACCGGTACCATCTACCATGATTGTATTCATACTTGCGATAGTAGGTATACCTAGTTCTTTTGTAAGAAGTGATACAAATTTCATCATTATCATAGGACCGATAACTACACAGTGGTCATACTTCTTGCCTTCATTTTCAACAAGGTCTTTTACCTTATCTGTTACAAGTCCCTTAAATCCGTAAGAACCGTCATCTGTACATACATATAAATTATCCGATACCGACTTAAGCTCGTCCTCAAGAATTACAAAGTCTTTGCTCTTTGCACCTTGAACCACATCAGCCTTAATACCTCTTTCAAAGAGCCATTTAACCTGTGGATATACAGGAGCTGTACCAAGTCCGCCGGCAACAAAAAGAATCTTCTTCTTTTTTAATTCCTCTATGTCTTCACCTATAAGATCACTTGCATTTCCAAGCGGTCCTACAAAGTCCATAAACTCATCGCCTTCGTTGAGCTCATCTGCAATCAGTCTGGTTGAGCCGCCAATAACCTGAATAACTATAGTAACAGTTCCGGCTTCGCGGTCATAGTCACAGATTGTAAGCGGAATTCTCTCACCCTGCTTATCCTGCTTTACTATAACAAACTCTCCCGGAAGACATTTTGCTGCTACTCTCTTAGCCAAAACATCGAATAAATAAATGTTTTCAGCTAATTTTCTTTTCTTCACAATAGGAAACATATTGCTTATCCCTCCAAATAGATAAAATCTCAACTATAATATTAACATAAAAAAACAAAAAAAACAAACTAAATAAAAGCAATATATAAGAACAGTTCGTTATTTTTTTGGCTAATTTAACCTCAAATGTTATTTTTAGCTACCTGTTCATTTCAGACTTATAGCCGTCAGTCATATTATGATCCGCAATTATATTGTCGATATCATTCAGATTTGAAGAAGGCACATCGCCCGGTATAGTGTTTTTTACGGCAGAATATGCATTGCCGTAAGCCAGCGCTTTTTCGCAGTCAAGTCTGTAATGTAAAAGTCCGTACAATGTTCCTGCAATATATGCATCTCCGCTTCCGATTCTGTCAACAACATCTATAGCCTTATAAGGTTTTTCCGTATAATACTTATCCTGATAAGCATTATATATTACAGATCCGAAATCATGTACCTTCGGTGAATGCACTGTTCTTTGTGTAGATGCCACTATTGAGATAGGATACTCCTCGGTAAACGACTTCATAATTTCTCTTACATCTCCGGTCTTTCCGAAAGTAAGTCTGGCTGTATCCTCGGAGCAAAAGAATATATCCACAAACGGCAATATCTTTTCTATTGTCTCTCTTGCCTCATCACCGGACCAAAGATTGGCTCTGAAATTTACATCAAATGATATAATAGATCCATTCTCTTTAAATTTCTTTATCATTTCTATTGCGGTTTCTCTTGACTTTTCACAAAGAGCCAATGTTATACCTGTTGTATGAAAACATGTGGTGGACTTATACATATCTTCCGGAAACTCATTTATACTTATACTTTCAAAGCATGAATTTTTTCTGTCATATATTACATTAGGCTTTCTCGGATATGCCCCGTTTTCGTAGAAATATATCCCCACTCTGGCATCTTTATTCGAATCATATATTATATAATCGTCACTGATTCCATAAGATCTGACAGTATTCTTTATATATGCACCCATTTCATGTGAAGGAAGCTTTGTTATAACTCCGGTTTTTAATCCGAGAAGTGATGCACCTACCGCAACATTTAACTCCGCACCTCCTACCTGTCTGATAAGTGTATCTCCTCTTACCAGTCTGTCATCTCTTACAGGTGAAAGTCTTAAAAGCGCCTGTCCCAAAGTCAATAAATCAAATTTCTTATCCATCTCTTTGCCTTTCAAAAAAACTTACCTAAACTCTTTTATACATTCTGAATGTATAAGGTATATCAAAATATGTCTCTTCCTCTGTTTCAAGCAAAAGACTCCATTCCTTATCAGCATCCAGATTCAAAAAATGTCTGTCAGCCGCATACTCATAGTCAATATATGTAACATGGGCGACATTGCAATAGGGCAAGAAATTTCTATAAACACTTTCTCCCCCTATAACAAAAACATTTTCATTATTAATATTATTTTCTTTAAGGTACTCCAAGCATGACTCCACACTGTTTACTACTGTTGCACCTTTTATTTTCAAGTTTTTATCTTTTGATAAAACTATATTTTCTCTTCCTGCAAGCGGCTGAGAACCGGGAAGTGACAATAATGTATTATGTCCCATTATTATCACCTTTCCTACAGTCTCCTCCCTGAAAAGTTTCATATCTTTGGGAATCGAAACCAAGAGCTTCCCCTTATTTCCGATTCCCCATTTTTTATCTACCGAAACAATTATATTCATCCTATTCCTCAGCTATAATCAGTTCCTTTGCATAAGGCAATGTCTCTATCCAATTGCAAAATCTTCTCCACTCTTCAAGTTTATGATGTTTTCTTGATTTATAAATATTAATGAGAGTTTCATAGTTTAATGTACAGGTTCTCATTTGATTGTAGCTTGAAGGTAAAAGCTGTATAAGGTCATACCAAAGTGCCTTATCCTTAGTTTCCACATATTCAAGCCTTATCTTTTCCATTTCATCAACAAGGCCTTTTAAAACTTTCAGACCGTTCTCAGTCAGATGATCATGTGAAAAATCTTCAATCTCAAAAGGTTTTGAATGAATCTTGTGCATCGTGGATGTGGAATTTGCAACTGTGGCAACCTTATATGTATCGTACTCTTTCCACCAATACATAGGTGCGGTTATATCAACAGAAAGCATTACCTGTCTTAAATACTTTCTGTGGTCGCTTGTTCCGGCATTTCTAAGCCTTTTTGCAAGCGATAAATCATTCTCCCCTAAAATATATTGACCGTTTTCATCATAATAACTGTCCGATCTCGCCCATGAATTCATCGGATTTCTTGCGCCTCTTATGGCATTTTCCAAATTCATAACATAAACTCTGTTAAAATCTATCATCCCATCTCCCTTTTCTTTTTAATTCCATATACATATTATAGCCTCTTTCAAGCATCATTCTTTCATTTGAAAATTTCAAAAGATGAAAAGATTCATGGTATTTATAATACCCCGAATCTACAAAATATTCTTCTCTTTGCGGTCTTGAAAAATAGCTGTCGGTCTTCATCAAAAACCAATGTACTCTCTTATCAATAATCTCCGTACTTGTGTTAAATGTATAATGGCTGGTTCCTATAAATTGTACTATTTTAGCCTTTGCTCCGGTTTCCTCGTAAACCTCCCTCAGTGCAGTCTGTTCAAATGTTTCACCCGGTTCCACAGTTCCTTTCGGCAAAACCCATCCCTCATATTTATTTTTATAATTTTTAAACAAGGTCAATATCTTTCCATGATATATAACTACACCACCGCAGCTGGTTGCTTCTATCATTCCACACCTCCACTTTAGTGATAACTAAAAGAAGTATAAACCAATGCTGCGCTATAGTAAAGAACATATCACTCTATGCCTCTTTTTAGATGTCCTCTTGTAAAATCCGAAATATTTTCAACATCAATTCCCTTAATAAAATAATCAAAGTATTTCCTTATGACAGCCTTTGTCTCTCTCACATTCTCTGTGGTAAACCAAAGTCTTAATATTCCCGGTGCAATCTTTTTTATTTCTTTTTCCATTCCTATAACTGAAAGCGGCTTTGAATTAAGTATCGTGTTATAACAAAAATCACAGTGTGTTTTTACCTGCATCTCACTGTTTTTTCTGTCCTTTAATACAAGTACTTCCTTCTTATGGTCACAGCCCTTTGTAGTTTTCTTTAAACATTGTGCAGAAACCATCATAGGGATCTTTCCGTAAGCAACCATCTCATTTCCCTCATTTTCAAGCTGTTTCATCTCATTCAGATTCAGCTCCAAAGGATATGTAAGTCTCTTTACATTAAACTTTTCATTATAAAAGTCTATTGTATTCTTATTATAAGCATAGATATTGTAATCAAGTATAATACTTGCCGAAGCGTCTATATTATCATTTATGTAAAATATTTCTTCCAGACTTCTGACTATATAATTATCAAACTTAAAATCTTTAATTTCTTTTATATGCTTTGCAAAAAATTTCTTTGCCTCATCTCTGAAAATATGCGGCATATATAAGTTACAGTTGCTTGAATAAGACCTTAATGTATTTATTTTTTCAGTTATGCCTTCATATCCAAGCAGTTCACTCTCTATACTTATCTCATCAAGTACAATCCCCTCTTCCTTTGCAAATTGAATTGCACCGTCTATCTGCTCCATGCTCTCGCAAAGTATATTGAGTTTTACTCTATCGGATTCTTTTTTCTCGCCGCTTATAACCGGATGTATAAATCCTTCGTATTCCTTTATATCCGAATCATCTCTTGTATACCTTGTTAAAATTTTCTCTTCAAGCTTATCCAAGGCCTCTCTTCTTATCTCGTTTAAAGCCTTTAAAGGGATAAACAGATTATCATCCAGCTCTATACTTAAATTCTCAAAGTGAAATCTGCTGTTACCCGTCTTTTTTAGTTGTTTATCCACATCTTCCAAAGAAACAGCTTTGTTCTTTGCAGGCTGAGGTATATCACCGATAATTTCCACAGATAAAAACTTGTCAAATTCTTTATCTCTGCCATAGACCTCTTTTAAATTATCTATACTTACATCAAATGTTATAGGAGTATTTTCTTTTAATATGATTGAGCCTGAAACGGAAAGTTGCTTTTTACCTTCAACAAAAGTCTTATCAAGATAATCAAAGTACTCCGAGTTCACCTGCTTATTAACAGGCTTTTCATGCAGAGCAATCATATCCTTGCCGTTATGCTCCTTATAATAACCGTCGGTCTGTCCGCCTCTGTCAAAGAGGTCAAGTAAAAGCTTTCTGTCCGCCTTCTCAACCTTATATCCGGCTCTTCCTTTTTCATTATACAGATCCAAATACTTTCTCCATATACTTACCACACCTGCAGTATATCTTGGCGCTTTCATTCTTCCTTCAATTTTCAAAGAATCTATTCCCGCCTCAATAAGATCCGGCAAAATATCCAAACTGCATAGGTCCTTACAGCTTAAAAGATTTCTTTCATCGGCTTTATTAAGTTTTTTGTCACCTTCATACACATCATAAGGCAGTCTGCAGGTTTGAGCACATCTTCCTCTGTTTCCGCTTCTTCCGCCTATCATTGAACTCATAAGGCATTGCCCTGAATATGAGTAGCAAAGCGCTCCATGTACAAAGCACTCTATTTCAATATCGCTCTTTTTATCTATGTCTCTTATCTCTTCCAAAGATATCTCTCTGGCCGGAACTATTCTGCTTGCCCCCTGATTTTTTAAAAATATGGCTCCGTAGCTTCCCGTTATAGTCATCTGAGTACTGGCATGTACCGGTAACTTCGGAAAATGCTTCCTTATAAATTCAAACACACCGAGATCCTGTACTATAACCGCATCAACACCTGCATTATAGTAAGTCTTTATATAATCAAAAAGCTCTCCGATTTCACTTTCCTTTAAAAGAGTGTTTACAGTCATATAGACATTTACCCCGAAAGTATGAGCGTATTCAATACCCTTTATTAAAATATCCTCTTCCGGATTATCGGCATATGCTCTGGCTGAAAACTTTTTTCCTCCTATATATACCGCATCCGCTCCTGCATTGACCGCCGCCACAAGACTCTCATACGAGCCGGCAGGAGCCAAAAGCTCTACATTATTCATTCTTAACCTTTCATTTCAATACCGAGATGGATATATGCATTCTCAGTAGCAACTCTTCCTCCCGGTGTCCTGTTTATAAGTCCGTTCATCAAAAGATAGGGCTCATATACATCTTCCAAAGTACCTGCATCCTCACCCAATGCCGCACTCAAAGTATTAAGTCCCACCGGACCTCCTCCAAACTTTTCTATAATAGTGAGTAAAATCATTCTGTCATTGTTATCAAGCCCAAGTTTGTCAACATCAAGGATATCCAGTGCATAATCCGCAACTTTTTTATCTATCACACCGTTATACTTTACCTGTGCAAAATCTCTGACACGCTTTAAAAGTCTGTTTGCAAGTCTTGGAGTACCTCTGCTTCTTCTTGCAATTTCCATGGCTCCGCTCTCATCTATTTCCACACCGAGAACCATGGATGAGCGCATTACAATCTCTTTCAACTCGTCTGTAGTATAAAATTCAAGCTTTTGTACCACACCGAATCTGTCTCTAAGCGGTGCCGTAAGCAGGCCCGCTCTTGTGGTTGCACCCACCAAAGTGAATCTGGGCAAATCCAGTCTGATACTTCTTGCTCCGGCTTCCTTACCTATTACAATGTCTATTGCAAAATCTTCCATTGCAGGATAAAGCACTTCTTCCACCTGGCGATTCAGCCTGTGTATCTCATCCACAAAAAGCACATCACCCTCATTCAGATTATTTAAAATCGCAGCCATATCTCCCGGCTTTTCAATTGCAGGGCCTGAGGTAACCTTTAAGTTTGTTCCCATCTCATTTGCAATGATATTACAAAGTGTAGTCTTTCCAAGTCCCGGAGGGCCGTAGAAAAGCACATGGTCAAGACTTTCTTTTCTAAGCTTTGCAGCATCTATATAAATTTTAAGGTTTTTTCTTATTTTATCCTGACCGATATATTCATTTAAAAATTGAGGTCTCAGACTTTTTTCTATCTGCTTATCTTCTTTTGTTATTTCAGTTGAAATTATTCTTCTTTCCATTTATATGCCCACTATATCTTATTCTTAGAATATCGCCATCTTTTTTAAAGCAATTTTCAGTATATCCTCTGTAGTATCGGATTCATTTATATCAATGCTTCTTAACACCTTATAAGCTTCACTGCTTGAATATCCCAAGGAAACCAAAGCTTCCACAACTTCACTTTGCACTCCGCCGTTTACAGGCTTTTCATTTTCTATGGATTTGATACTTTCAAGATCAACCTTCTCTTTTAAATCAAGAATTATTCTCTTCGCAATCTTAGGTCCTATACCTTGAGCCGCACTTATCGCCTTGTGATCATCGGAAACTATAGCCATCTTCAAGTCAAATGTACTTAAAGTCGACATTATACTGAGCGCAGCCTTCGGACCGACACCGCTTATTCCTATAAGCTTTTTAAACATACTAAGGTCCGCTCTGTCTAAAAATCCGTATAATGTATGTGCATCCTCTGAAATCTTCAAATATGTATGTATAACAATATCTTTTCCCTTTGATATATTTTCCAGATCTCTACCGCAAACAAATACTTCATAACCCAAACCGGCACATTCCACTATTATATTGTCAATATTTTTCTCTACAACAATTCCTTTTATATATGCAATCATATCTCTTCCCAATATTTTAATCTCAAGACTATAATATCATATAGCAAGATTACAAATCAAACAAAATCGAACACACTTTCGCAAATTATTGATTAAAACATGCGAGGATATTATAATACAGGTATGAAAGAAATAACAAAGATTTTTAAGAACAATATAAAATATGATTTATCAAAAATAGGAAATCCGGAAAAAGTACTTTTTTTTGATATAGAAACCACAGGACTGAGTCCGAAAAATTCAAAGCTTTATCTTATCGGCTGTATAAGTGTTGAAAAAGACAATTTAAACTTTAAGCAATGGTTTTCCGAAAATATGTCCGATGAAACGTCTATGTTACAGTCATTTTATGAGTATGCCGCAAAATTCGATACTTTGATTCATTTTAACGGAGACGGCTTTGACCTTCCTTATATAAGAGAATGTGCCAAGCAATACTATCTTTTCAATCCGCTTGATGAGTATGTAAGCATCGATATATACAAGAAAATAAGACATTTAAAGAAACCGCTCGGACTTGAAAGAATGAATCAGAAATCATTGGAGGAATTTCTGGGGCTGCATCGAGAGGATATCTATACCGGAGGCGAACTTATAGAATTTTACTACAGATATACACAAAATAAAGATTCGGATATTTTACATGCCCTGCTATTACATAACGAAGAAGATCTTTTGGGTATGTTAAAGGTTGTGGAGATGCTCTCTTACCCGGATTTTTTTGACTCAAACTTTACCGTCAAATCAGGACATGTAAATGATGATACACTGTTTTTAAACTACATCTGCAATGAAACTCTACCGCATGATTTGAAACTCACCGACGATATTTCATTATATATTTCAGGTAATAAAGCGGAAATAAGCATACCTATATTAAAAGATGAGTTGAAATTTTTCTTTGAAAATTACAAGGACTACTATTATCTCACAATTGAAGATTATGCCATACATAAAAGTATAGGAGAATTTGTAGACAAAGCGGTAAAGAAAAAAGCCACCAGACAAACCGCCTATATCAGGCAGTTTGCCGATTATATATACTGCTTTAATATGTCTGATATTGATGAAACATTTAAAAAAGATTACAAAGCAAAAGAAAAATATATAAATTTAGCAAAACTCGATTTTGATGACAAAGAGTTTTTCGGTAAATACTTGGTCGAAATATTCAAACATTTTAAACTATTAAAATAATAATTAGATTATTCAGAAAATAGATACAAAAAATACTGAAATAGGTTATAAATTTATAAAGTCCTTATAAATTCTGATTATAAGGACTTTATGTATTAAATCAATATATATTTTCAATTTTTTCTACAATTTATAATATAAAATCAATATACATATGGATGTTTTAAAAGCCATCTCATATATGCCAAAGCCTTCTTTTCACCCTCATTCTTATTCATTAGCAGGATTTTTTCAAGCAAGGCTCTTGTATCCTTATGTAAATCAATATAATCTTTTCTCTTGCTGTAATAATCCCATGGAACATCTGTTGTATAGCTGTCTCCGGAATATACCTTTGAAGCCGCAATTCTGTCACAACACATCTCAAGCACGTATTTTAAAGGCATTTTCATACCCATAAGCCCGTCTTTTTCGTCAGGACCGTAGTCAATCCAGTACTCAAAATGATGTTTATTTCTTCCCTTATGATGTAGCCATGAGCTTGAATACCCTTTTTCAAGCTTCTCTATAGCATTCGGACTCCTGTCTCCTTGATAGTATTTTATACCTATTAAGAACTCTTCAGGCGAATATTTGCTCAAATCGTGTAGGAATCCCTGCTTAATTAGACCAATTTTAAAACAAAAGTCCATTACAGTAAGCTTATGTTTATTTATTGTCTTTAAATGATTAAATACACTGTTATTATGCATAATTATCTATCTCCTCTAATTAAATATTTGACAATATACACATTGCGTGATATCATATAATTACAGATAAAAATTACCACTTGAATGCTTGATGATAGAAAGTTTTACTTTCATCTAAACAAAGAACGACTTTCAATTATCCCCCAAACGGATTTTTGAGCCTGTAATCTTTCAAGCTATTTAACTTTTTTCTGTAGTTACACTTTTTTATTTGGAGGCATTATTTATGAACAGAGGTACAGTTAAGTGGTTTAATAACCAAAAAGGTTACGGTTTCATCTCAGATGAAGGCGGAAGTGATGTATTCGTACATTTTTCTGATTTAAACATGGAAGGATTTAAGACTCTTGATGAGGGAATCTCGGTTGAATATGATTTAACTGAGGGTGCTAAGGGACCACAGGCCGTAAACGTTACAGTAGTCAGATAATCATAGATATGTTTAAAGAGCTCTTTTAAGAGCTCTTTTTTTATATCGTCTTCTCATCAAGATGCCGTAAACTACTTTGTTGTAGCTTTTTTCAGCATATCCTTAAGCTCATTCACATTAAAATCATATGCCTTATTGCAAAAATGACATTTCACTTCTATAGACTTACCATCATCTATCATTTCCTGCAACTCTTTTTCCCCTACACTTATAAGAGCCTTTTCTATCCTCTCCTTATCACAATTGCATTTAAAGCAAAGATCAAGACTCTCGTTAAATTCAAGATCCACATCTCCCAAGATATCCTTAAGTATTTCATTTGGAGACATGCCCTCACTCAGCATTGTGGTGACAGGTCTTAAATTATTTATTTTTATTTCAAGCTTATCTATTATTTCATCAGGACAATGTGGCATAAGCTGTATAATAAAACCTCCTGCCGCATTTATTGTATTATCTTTATTTAACAATACCCCAAGTCCGACACTTGAAGGTGTCTGCTCACTTGTCGCATAGTAATATGTCAAATCTTCAGCTATTTCTCCGGATAAAAGTGCCACCTGACCTACATAAGGCTCCTTCATTCCGGTATCCATTATAACACTCATAAGTCCGACACCGATTGCCTCTGCAACATCAAGTTTACCCTTTGCATTAGGAGGAATAATAACAGTAGGATTAAAAGGATATCCCTTTACTTCACCTTTATTGTTTGCTGTTGCAATCACTCCTCCGAGAGGGCCGTCGCCCTCTATTTTTAATGTAAGGAGATCCTTTTCTCCCTTCATCATGCTTCCCATCATTGCCGCTGCGGTAAGCATTCTTCCCAATGCCGCAGTCGCCACCGGTGAAGTATTATGATCGTTTTTGGCTTCCTCAACCAAATCTTTTGTATTTGCAGCAAAAGCTCTTATATATCCGTTTGCCGCAGTGGCTTTCACCATATAATCTTTCATTTACTTTCCCTTCTCTCTGGCCACAAAAAGTATTCTCTCAGTATTTTCACTTATATCCCCATAAGTATCCGCATCCAGATATTTTTCAAGCACCATATTACTTGAATCTATCGCAGATAATATTTCATCAAAGGTATAAGCTTTTTGTACATGCCTTTCTTCAAACCTTTTGTAATTATCACCTTCAAGCTTTATAAAAAGATTCAAATCATATTCATTGATTCTTTTATCAATGTCATATGTATTTTCCCATATAAAACTTGCCTGTTCTCTTACCTCTGCAAAAGTATTATCCCCAAGTATATTTTGATATTTATATTCAGTATTCATATCAAAAATAAAAAGCCCGTTAGGATCCAAATAATTATTCACCCAGGCAAATACTTCTTTAAGCTCAGATAATTCCCTTATATAATTCAAACTGTCACAACGAGATATTATTGCGCTTACAGTTCCGTACAGCTCAAATTCTCTCATATCCTGACAAAGATATAATATATCATTACCCGAAGCATATTTTTTCTCCATTGCCACATCAAGCATATCATACGAGTTGTCTATACCTATCATATCATATCCCAGATTTGCAAGCCTTTCGGTAATTGCTCCGGTACCGCATCCCAGATCACATATCAACCCGTCTTTTATATTCTCTTTATATAATATATCCTTTATCTGCTCCACCCACTTGTCATAGGGAACATTGTCCATGAACAAATCATATACTTTTGCAAAATTTGTATATTGCTCCATTATTTTTCCTTAAAATTTTAGGTGACGTCAAACCGCCACCTAAAATAATACCCTTATTTAGTTCTTACCGCAGCAGAATTTATACTTCTTTCCACTTCCACACGGACATGGATCGTTTCTGCCGACTTTCTTTTCTTTAACTACAGTACCGCTCTTTTTCTGAGCCTTGTAGAGTTCTTTTCTTTTTTCTTCATCCAGAAGGCTGTCCCACTCAGGTAAGTTATAAAGCCAGTCCGCCTTAGCCTCCACCATGTTGTAATAGAGCTTCTCAAGGTCGATATCAAGAGCAATCTCCGTATCTTCCTTCATTTCTTCAATAGGATTAGGCTTATTAAGTGAATCATTTATACCGTCCAAAAAGCCTGTAATTGTCTGTATATCTGTATCAAATTTTGTTGCCAATTCCGCTACGGTGCATTTGATAACATCTTTAGGGTTCTTTAAGATCTTCTCATAGATACCCTTTTCAACTATAAAGTAGTTTTTCCAAATCTCTTCTTTTTGCCTGTCATCTGTTGCATCGCCGTAAGCTTTATTTCTCCAATTTTCCAATAAGGTCATCGTAACTTCCCCTTTTTTCTTAAACTTGATTAAGTATTATATACTAAAACCTCTTTAAAAGCAAGATAGCAGGATTGTAGAATATTCTGATTAATGCAAATTATTGTATAAATTGTATATTAAGTAAGGTCGTACTAACTTGTATTTTATTCAATACATGCAAATTTACTCTTGTTATTTTACATTAAATAGATTAGAATATCATCAAGTAAGAGAAACATATAAATTTTAGGAGGAAATTTCAATGGCATATACAATTACAGATAAGTGCGTTAGTTGCGGAACATGTGAGGGCGAGTGTCCTGTAAGTGCAATTTCACAGGGAGATACTCAGTTCAACATCGACGCTGATGCTTGCATCGATTGCGGTACATGTGCTTCAGTTTGCCCTACAGATGCTATTATAGCTTAATTATTGCTTGCTCAAAGCGATAATACTTATCATACGACCTGCTCATGCAGGTCTTTTTTATTACCTAAAAGATATTTACTTATATAAAAAAGCGAGACAGTTGCCTATCTCGCCATGTTTACAAACTTTGTTATATCAGGTTTCCAAACCAGATTTATTGTTCCTATTGCACCGTTTCTTTGTTTTGCAATAATAACCTCGGCTTCATTCGGATGTTCCGTATCCTTATTATAATAATCATCTCTGTACAAAAACATTACAACATCGGCATCCTGCTCTATCGCTCCGGACTCTCTCAAATCCGAAAGCATAGGTCTGTGATCCGGTCTTGTTTCACAGGCTCTTGAAAGCTGCGAAAGTGCGATAACAGGTGCTCTCATCTCTCTTGCCAAAGCCTTTAAACTTCTGGAAATGTCCGAAATCTCCTGTTGCCTGCTTATATTAGTCTTTCCGCTTCCCGTCATCAGCTGTAAATAATCTATTATAATAATATCAAGACCTTTTTCAAGCTTCATCTTTCTACATTTGGACCTTAACTCATTTATTGAAATACCCGGAGTATCATCAATTGCCAATGTGGAGGATCCGACACTTACAGCACCCTCTATCAAACTGTTCCAGTCATTGTCATTAAGATTTCCTGTACGAAGTTTTTGCGAATCCACATTACTCTCCATACTCAAAAGTCTGTTGACAAGCTGCTCGGCACTCATCTCCAAAGAAAAAACCATACATGAAATTTTCTTCTTCATAGTAATATTTTGAACTATATTAAGGACAAATGCGGTCTTACCCATGGAAGGTCTCGCAGCCACCAAAACAAGATCGGAAGGCTGAAGTCCGCTGGTCTTAAAATCCAAATCCACAAATCCTGTAGGAATACCTGTAACTGTATCACTGTTTTTTGATGCGGCTTCTATTTTATCCAAAACATTTAATACCACATCATTTATAGGTACAATATCCTTTGTTTCCTTGGTCTGAAGCAGTTTAAATATCTCATTTTCCGTCTTTGCAAAAAGTTCATCGACTCCCTTTTCGCCCACATAGCAATCGTTTACTATTTCCTCCGATATTTTAATAAGCCTTCTGACATTGGACTTATCCTTAACTATTTTAGCGTAATTTTTTATATTTGCAGATGTCGGAACCGAGTCCATTATCCCTCTGAAAAAATCAAGACTTGTTATATCCGGAGGTACCTGCTTTTCAACAAGTTTATTTTGAATAAGCACCAAATCTATAGGTTTACCTTCATTAAAGAGTTCAACCATACATTCAAATACAGTGCCGTATGCCTTGCTGTAGAAATCATTTTTATCCAGAACTTCTATAGCACTTGCAACAGCCTCTTTGTCAAGCAGCATAGATCCCAAAACCGCTTTTTCGGCATCTATACTGTTTGGCATCACTCTCTTAACCAGAGCTTCTTCCATTACTCTTCTCCAACTTTTACCTTCAGTGCGGCTGTGACATCCTTATGTAACCTTACCTTTACTTCATGGTTTCCGAAAGTCTTTATAGGCTCCGCAATTACAAGTTTTTTCTTATCTATTTCAAGTCCAAGCTGACTCTTTATGGCTTCTTCTATTTCCTTTGATGATACGGAACCGAAAGTTCTTCCGTCTTTTCCACCCTTTATTGTCAATGATACGCTTGCTTCATTAAGCTTTGCAGCCAACTCCTTTGCAGCCTCAAGCTTTTCCTTTGCAATCTTTTCTTCATTTGCTTTTTGAAGTTTTAAAGTATTTAAATTTTCCTGATTCGCCTCTACGCCCTTCTTTTTAGGTATAATAAAGTTTCTTGCATAACCTTCACTTACTTCAACAATATCGCCCTTTTTTCCCAATGATTTTACATCTTCCAATAAAACAACTTTCATTATATTTCTCCTTTTTCAATCATTTCTTTCAGCACTTCTTTCACACGTTTTTTCGCATCTTCTATTGTGCCCTCTTTTATCTGTGCTCCGGCAACGGATCTGTGTCCGCCTCCACCAAGTTTTTCCATAATTGTCTGAACATTTACTTCATCCATGGATCTTGCACTGATATATATTATATTATTATATAATGTCAAAACAAAACTTGCCTTTATACCCTTTATATTTAAAAGGTCATTTGCAGCCTGTGCACATACCAAAGTAGGTGATGCCGTATTCTCGGAATCACATTCACTTATGGCATAGCACTCCTTAAAGATTTCGGCATTGTGAATCGCTTCAGCCTTTGCAAGGTAATCAATAGCGTCTTCTCTAAACATCTTTCTGACTCTGGTGACATCGGCACCGCATCGCTTCAGAAATGCCGCAGCCTCAAATGTTCTTACACCTGTTTGCACATTAAAGTTTTGAGTATCAATTACTATTCCCGCATACATAGCATCCGCTTCCACGGTTTTCAACTTAATATCGTCAGATATATACTGTACAATCTCAGATACCATTTCACAGGCCGATGATGCAAAAGTCTCCACATAAGATAATGTTGCATTTGTAATTATCTCCGAGCTCTGCCTGTGGTGGTCAAATACCACAATATTTTTAGCCTTCTTTAAAAGAGAAGGTCCCTCTGTAATACTCGGTCTGTTTACATCCACAACAACCACTAAAGACTCGTTTGTAATACTGTTTACAGCCTTTTCCTCGGAAATAAACAAATCATCCGGATACTCCGCAGTCTTAAACTTCTCTATCATAGGCCTTGCCGAAGGATTTACATCTCCCATCAGGATATGAGCTTTTTTGTTAAGACTGGTAGCAATCCTCCAGATTCCTATCGCGGCACCGAAGGCATCCATATCAAGAATTTTATGCCCCATTATAATTACTTTATCTTTATTCTCAAGCAATTCTCTGAATGCATGAGCCTTTACTCTGGCCTTCACTCTGGTCTGCTTTTCAACAGTTTGTGCTTTTCCGCCGAAGTATTTTATCTCTTTTTCAGTCTTTACAACAGCCTGGTCTCCTCCTCTTCCAAGTGCCATATCCATAGCCATTCTTGCCAGTTCATAGTTTCTTGAAAGATTCTCACTTCCATAGCCGATACCGATACTTAGGGTGATGCTCATTTCATTACCGATATTTACAGTCTTTACATCCTCCAAAATATCAAATCTTACCTCTATCGCCGAGTTCAAATTTTCTCTCTTTATAACAAAGAAAAATTTATCTTTCTCAAGCTTCTTTACAATACCGTTGAAACTGTTTATATATTGATTTATCTTTCTGTCAATCAACGCTTCAAGAAGCGACTTTCTTACCTCTTCAACACTTTCCATGGCCTCATCATAATTATCCATATAGATAAGTCCTACCACAGGCATGGAATCATCCTTCTTATTTTGTAATTCCACCAGATTGGTTTCATCAAAAAGGCAAATCGTATATACAAAAGACTCCTCAATATATAATCTTGTTATCCTTATACGATATTTTCTACCCTGATATTCGCCGTGAAAATCCGTTTTATCGGTAATTTTCTCAATATCATTTTCAGTGATATTTTCAAACATCGCATGAATATCTTTTTTGGACTGCCTGTCTTTTTGTACAAGCGAATTGAAAGCCCTGTTTCTCCAGGCTATAATTCCCTTTTTATCCATCAAGGCATATGGTATATCCAAATCCTGAGAAAATATATTCTGCGTATTCTCGCTTGCCATGGCATACTCTACCATGTAATTTGACAAATTTCTTGAAATCATAATATTCCATACTACAATGTATATTATTCCGAAAAGCGCCAGTAAAAAAATTATTGCACCACAGCCTTTCCCCGGTGCAACAAACAATATTCCAAGCAAAAACACCAAGACTATAAGTGAATACAGCAAGTTTTTCCTTAAGATTGCCTTTGTATTTTTTTTGTTTTTCATTAGCATCTCCATTATTTTAAAAATGGTATTCCGCCACATATATAATATGCGGCAAAATGTCATCGCTTTTATTATAAAAGTTTTAATTGATTATATCAAGAAAAGTATAATCTATCAAGCTTAGCGATTTTCTATAAAACTTAAATAAGGGCTGTTTTCACAGCCCTTAAAAACTTTTCATAATATAAATTTCACACTCATCAAATTATACATTCACATCTGCTGCGTCTTCAAGCAACATTGCTTCATACTTACCTATGACCGTGTCCGAAATAAGCTCTCTGGTTTGAGAGTTTATAGGATGAGCAATATCTCTGTACTCACCGTCAGCTGCCATTCTGCTTGGCATAGCTATAAACAATCCCTTTTCACCTTCGATAACCTTAATATCGTGAATAACAAATTCATTATCTAAAGTAATCGATACAACGGCCTTCATCTTACCTTCTTTATCAATTCTTCTAACTCTGACATCAGTAATCTGCATTATTTGAATCCCCCCTTAATCTCCTTAAAGAGTATATCTTTCGTTTTTTTCTATTACTATTCTGACCTGCTCTGCTGTCCCAATATAAGTCGAATTTGCACGTATTGTATCACGGCTTTCCACAATACAGTTTTCAATGACTGTGTTATCGCCAATATATACATCATTCAAAATAACAGAATTCCTAATTATACAACCGTTACCTATGTACGATTTATTAAAAAGAACTGAGTTTTCAACTGTACCGTTTATGATACAGCCACTTGCAATAAGTGAATTTGACACCTTAGCCCCCGGATTATACTTTGCCGGCGGCAAATCGTCAACCTTAGAATACACGCCCGGATATTCTACAAAGAAATGATCTCTCACCTCTTTTTTCAAGAAATCCATATTTGTCTTATAATAAGATTCTACTGAAGCTATATTGCTCCAATAAGAATTAATCTTATATGCATATATTCTCTTCAAATTTTTGTATCTGATCAAAATATCTTTTACGAAGTCATATCTGTCCTCCGCAATACTTCTTTCAATCAGTTCAATAAGTTGTCTCCTTCTGATAATATATATCCCGCAGGATATATTTACAGAATCAGTAACTATCGGTTTTTCTTCAAAATTGACTATTCTACCATCATCATTTATTGAAACCATACCGAATCTAGTCAAATCTTCTGTATCATTTGCTTTCTTGCATACTACAGTAATATCTGCTTTCTTTTCAATATGATACTCCAATACTTTATTATAGTCAAGTTTATAAATACCATCACCTGCACTAATAATAACATACGGCTCATGAGATCTCTTTAAAAACACCAAATTTTGATACAATGCATCAGCAGTACCTCTATACCAATCTGAACTCTCAGCGGTAATAGTCGGTGTGAAAACAAATAAACCACCTTGTTTTCTTCCAAAATCCCACCATTTTGATGAACTCAAATGTTCATTCAACGATCTTGAGTTGTACTGTGTAAATACAGCCACTTTTTGTACATGTGAATTTGACATATTGCTGAGTGCAAAATCTATACTTCTGTAACTTCCGGCGATAGGCATTGCTGCAATAGCCCTCTTGTTGGAAAGTTCTTTCATCCTTTTTGAGTTTCCGCCCGCCAACACTATTCCTATTGCTCTCATATCTTACCACCTACCTTTACAATGAAGTCACCGCTTAAAAGTTTACCATCCACATAGTCATCTATGGTTGTCTTTCCCAAAATAGCTGTATTCTTACCAATAACAACACCGTCAGGGATAGTTGTTCTCTCCCCGATTACTGCAAGATCGCAATTGTAAACTTTCTTATCGTATCTGCTCTCACAGAATTCAAAAGCTCCAATCTCGCAATTTTTTCCGACTTCGGAATTTTCAGCGATAATAGCTTTGGTAACCTTCGAGTTTGCGCCTATCTTACTGCCCTTCATAATTATGGAGTCGGTAACCACCGCACCCTCTTCAATAACAACTCCCGCACCTATTACCGAATTGTTCACTTCTCCGTAAACTTCCACACCTTCACCAATAATACTCTTGTTTATGGTGGAAGCCGCCGAAATATATTGTGGAGTAATAATATCGCCCTTGGTATAAATCTTCCAGTATTCTTCATACAGGTTGAATTCAGGTATTATATCAACAAGCTCCATGTTTGCTTCCCAATATGTTTCCAAAGTACCTACGTCTTTCCAATATCCGTTAAATTCATAACTGAAAATTCTACCGCCTTTGTTAAACACATGTGGAATAATATGTTTACCAAAATCACATCCCGGTTCATTTGATAATTCGATCAAAGAATCTCTAAGCGCCTTCCATGAGAAAATATAAATTCCCATAGATGCAAGGTTTGACCTTGGAACTTTAGGTTTTTCTTCAAACTCCGTTACCCTGCTGTTTTCGTCGGTTATAAGTATTCCAAATCTTGATGCCTCTTCCATCGAAACAGGCATAGCCGCAATAGTTATATCGGCATTGTTTGCCTTGTGGTAATCGAGCATTACCTCATAGTCCATCTTGTATATGTGATCACCTGAAAGTATCAAAACATAATCAGGATTGTAACTTTCCATATACTCAAGATTTTGGTAAATTGCATTGGCAGTACCTGAATACCAGTCACTACCTGCAGCATTTTCATACGGCGGCAATACAGTGACTCCTCCCATATTCCTATCCAAATCCCACGGAATTCCGATTCCGATATGGGTATTCAGCCTAAGAGGCTGGTACTGAGTCAAGACTCCAACCGTATCAACACCTGAATTGATGCAGTTGCTCAACGGAAAATCTATAATTCTGTACTTACCGCCAAATGAAACTGCTGGTTTTGCCACATTATGTGTCAGCACCCCAAGGCGACTGCCTTGTCCTCCTGCCAACAGCATAGCTATCATTTCCTTTTTAATCATGTACACACCTCGTTGCTAATGCTATTTCCTTATGTTTACACTTGAATTATAGCACAAATATACTCGATTGTGAATAAAAGATTTTATTTTAACGTATTTTTTTCTATGTTTTGATGAAATTTAATATCTGCTTCCAATAATTATGATACAATTAACAGCATTTACCATGTTACATTAAAAATTGCACAAAGTATTTTATATGTTTTTAGTTATTTTCACTAAGGTTTCAAATGTTCACAAAACGCAAAATATTATCGGTTCTTAAGTTGTCCAAACAATTGAATGTATGCTATAATTAGATGTTACTAAATTTATGCCTAAACGGTATTGAGGAGGAAATCTAATGAAGCTGACAACAGTAAGAGAAATATACAAAAACACTTCAAAGTATATTGATACTGAAATCACAATAGGAGGATGGGTAAGAAGCAACAGAGATTCAAAGTCTTTCGGCTTTCTTGTTATAAGTGACGGAAGTTATTTTGAGCAGATTCAGGTTGTATACAATGACAGTCTACCTGATTTTAATAAATTGACAAAGGTTAATGTCGGTGCCGCACTTGTTATAAAGGGCACACTTGTAGCAACACCGGGTGCAAAGCAACCTTTTGAAATTCAGGCTGCACATATTGATATCGAGGGTGAATCAAGTTCAGATTATCCTCTGCAAAAGAAAAGACATACTTTGGAGTATTTGAGAACAATCTCTCACTTACGTCCAAGAACAAATACATTCCAGGCGGTATTCAGAGTGAGATCTCTTATTGCCTATGCTATACATAAGTTCTTCCAGGAAAGAGATTTTGTGTATGTACATACTCCGATAATTACAGGAAGTGATGCCGAGGGTGCCGGTGAGATGTTTAGAGTTACAACAATCGATCCGCAAAATCCACCGCTTAAAGACGACGGAACTATAGATTATTCCAAGGACTTCTTCGGTAAGGAGACAAACCTTACAGTTTCAGGACAGTTAAACGGTGAAACCTTTGCCATGGCTTTCAGAAATATTTACACATTCGGACCTACTTTCAGAGCCGAGAATTCAAACACTACCAGACATGCAGCTGAGTTTTGGATGATTGAGCCCGAGTTTGCATTCGGTGATCTTAATGACAATATGGATCTTGCCGAAAGTATGCTCAAATACATAATAAATTATGTACTTGAACATGCCGCACCTGAGCTTGAATTCTTCAACCAGTTTGTAGATAAGGGACTTTTAGACAGACTCAAGAATGTTGTCGAGTCGGACTTTGGCAGAATCACATATACCGAGGCCATTGAAATACTTGAAAAGAATAATGAAAACTTTGAGTACAAGGTTTCATGGGGATGTGACCTTCAGACAGAGCATGAGCGTTACCTTACAGAGCAGGTATTTAAAAAGCCTATATTCGTTACAGATTATCCGAAGGCAATCAAGGCATTCTATATGAAGGAAAACGAAGACAAGAAAACCGTAGCCGCTATGGACTGTCTTGTACCGGGAATAGGTGAGATAATGGGCGGAAGCCAAAGAGAGGATGACTATAACAAGCTTTTAGCAAGAATAGAGGAGCTTGGTATGGATACAAAGGACTATGACTTCTACCTTGATCTCAGAAAATACGGTTCAACCAGACATGCAGGTTTCGGTCTCGGATTTGAGAGATGCGTTATGTATCTTACAGGAATGTCAAATATAAGAGACGTACTTCCATTCCCAAGAACGGTAGGAAATTGCGAATTATAATAATAGGGAGGTAAACTTTAGCCATATGAAATTTATACATACAGGTGATATTCATTATGGTATGAAGCCTGATTCAAATAGACCATGGGGTAAGGAAAGAGCCGATGCGGTAAAATCTTCTCTTCAAAAGATTATTGATGTTGCAAAGAAAAAAGAAGTCGATTTGCTTCTTATTGCAGGCGATCTCTTCCACTCCCAGCCCTTCAGTCGTGATTTAAAAGAAGTCAACTTCCTTTTTTCCACAATACCGGATACCAAAGTGGTTATTATTGCCGGTAATCATGACTGTTTAAGAGAAAACAATAATATACTTAGCTTTCCATGGGCAAAAAATGTGGTTTATTTGTCCACCCCGACTATCAGCAGTGTATATTTCCAGGATATAAACACGGAAATCTACGGCTTTTCATATCATGACAGGGAGGTTAAGGAAAATATTGTTTCCGGACTTTCCATTCGTGAAAATGACAGAGTAAAAATTCTTCTTTTACATGGCGGTGATGCAACGCATTTACCTTTTGATAAAAATGAATTAAACAAGATTTCTTCGTCTTATATAGCTCTCGGACATATGCATAAGCCTGAAGTACTTTTTGACAGACATATGGCTTACTGTGGGTCTCCTGAACCTCTGGATATGACTGAAACCGGAGACCACGGAATTTTTTATGGTGAGATAGATAATAACACACGTGTCATGAAGGATTTTGAATTTATAAAAATTTCAAATACTTCATATATCTCACTTACAATAAATGTAACTCCCGAAACTACAAATGCGGAGTTACATACCTCTTTAACGGAAACAATTAATATTAAGGGCAAACAAAATATATACAGATTTAAAATAAAGGGTCTAAGAGATCCGGATATCGAATTCGATTTGGATTCGCTCTCATCAACACTTAGAATTGCTGAGATTATTGATGATTCCGAACCGAAATATGATTTTGCAAAACTCTTTGCGGAGCATCCTTCCGATATGATAGGATTTTTTATTCGGGAACTTGACAGGCCCAATATGAGCAAACTCGATAAAAAAGCCCTTTATTACGGTATTAATGCATTACTTAGAACTACTGATGAAAGGGGGAAAACATGAAACTGCTAAGCTTGCATATTGACGGCTTTGGCAAATTCAAAAATAAAGATTTGCAATTTGCCGATAATATGAATATTGTATACGGCTACAATGAAGCCGGAAAATCCACAATATTTATGTTTATCGAAGCAATGTTTTACGGTCTCGAAAGAGCAAAAGGCAGAGCAAGTAAAAGCGATACCTGGACCAAGTTCAAACCTTGGGGCAATGGCGATATATATGGCGGAAACCTGCGTTTTTCTTATCAGGACAAAAACTATCGAATAGAGCGAGATTTTACAAAGACCGCAATAACCCCTTTTGCCGTAGTGAATGAAACCGACGGAAAGAATGTTGAAAATCCGGGCGAATTTTTAAAGGAAGCGCTTTGCGGACTTTCACAAACCGCATATTCAAATACAGTAAGTATATCACAGCTCAAATCAGCAACGGACGCCAAAATGGTGGTGGAGCTTAAAAACTATATTGCGAATATGAATACCACCGGCAATATGTCTTTAAATATCAATAAAGCATCGGATTTCTTGAAAGAAAAAAAGAAAGCGTTTACCGCCTCCTTGGATCCCGATGCGGCAAAGACTTACAATCAGAATTTGACCGAAATAAGAGCTCTTGAAAAGAAAATCTCCTCTCCCGAATTTTCAACTCATTTGAAAACCTTGAAAGAGGCCGATGCCATCACCGAGAAAAGAATTATTGATTTAAATTCTCAAAAAGAGTCTCTGATTGAAAGTATTGCATCAAAGCGTCAGCACCTTTCTGATCTCGGTTTTAATGATAAAAAGACTATTATAGAATTGCAAAACGATCTTAATAAAGGATATAACGATTATCTTTCCGCTTATGAAAACGAGAAGAAATCAATTAATAAGGTTTATTCAACAATATTCCTTGTTTTATCGATAGTCAGTGTAATCCTTGCAGGTTATATCTTTAAAACCGGAAAAAGCAATTTTCTTACAACCGCCACAGGTATAAGTTATCAGTTTGCAATGGTCCTTTTTATAATTATATGTCTTGCATCTTTGATTTTTGCAAGTTATATCTATACGGTTCATAATAAGGACAACAGGCATTTGACCGAGCTTAAAGTAAATCTTATTGCAATAATGGCAAGAGTAGGTTCATTTGATTCTATAACTGAAGAAAATATCCATCGTGCCAACAAGACACTCAGTTCAAAGCTGAGAATTTTTGACGAAATGGAAGCCGATATTGCAAAGTGTGAGGCTTTGAGCGCAGATATAGAAAACCTGCGTGCAAAAAAAGCCGCATATGCCAGCGGTATTGATGCCAAAAAGCAAAACGAGTGGGAACTCGAAAAACTGATGGAAAAGCTTGCACAATTGAAGGAAGCAAATACTTCATTAAAAAATATCATTGCGGAAAATGATAAAATCCGCTTTGAAATAGATGCTATAGATCTTGCCACCGAGACCTTGAAAAATCTTTCACAGACCATCAAGAATTCTTTCGGATTGTATCTGAATAAGGATGCTTCCGAGCTTATTGAAGGTATAACAGGCGGTGTGTATGATTCTATATCCATTGACGAGAATTTTAATGTATTCCTTAATACTCCGAACAGACTTGTTCCTATAGAACAGGCCAGCTCAGGTACTATGGATCAGGTGTATCTGGCACTTAGAATAGCAGCCGGCAGACTTATGCAGGGACGCGCTAAAGAATTACCTTTTATATTTGACGACAGTTTTGTAAACTACGATTCGATACGTCTTAGAGCCGCTTTACTTTGGATTGCCAATAATGTGCCGGAACAAATCATTGTATTCAGTTGTCATATGAGAGAAGCTCAGTTAATGACAGCTACTATGCAGGATTTCAATCTAATAGAATTGTAGGGAGTTTATGCGTTTTATCAGACAATTTCTAATCATTTTATTTGTAAGTTTTTTAGGGGAAGTGTTAAAATCCGTTTTACCGCTTCCCATACCTGCAAGCATATATGGACTTGTCATTATGCTTGCATTACTTGTTTTAAAAGTAGTTAAGCTTGAACAGGTTGAAGGCGCTTCTATGTTTTTAATAGATATAATGCCTCTTATGTTCATCCCTGCCTCGGCAGGTCTTATTGATATCTGGCCGACTTTAAAGCCTGTACTTATACCGCTTCTTATTATGACTATAATTTCCACTGTTTTGGTAATGGTTGTATCAGGTAAGGTAACCGAATTTGTTATAAAACTTGACAATAAAGAGCAAAAGGAAGGCAAATAGATGAGTAATTTTTTAAGTAATTCTATATTTTTCGGAGTTCTCCTATGTTTACTGTCGTATCAGGCCGGAGTATTCTTAAGGCAAAAGACAAAAATAGCCGCCTTTAATCCGCTGCTTATTTCCATCATTATAGTAATCTTTATACTTGTTATGTTTAATATCAAGTTTGAAGATTTTTATAAAGGTTCAAAATATATCAGCTTTTTATTGACTCCTGCGACTGTGGCTCTGGCCATACCGCTGTACTCAAAGCTTACTTTGTTAAAATCAAACTTTAAGGCCATTATGTCAGGACTGATTGCAGGCGTTTTAACCTCTTTGATATCAATATTTGTAATGTCTCTACTCTTCGGTCTGAGTCATGAAAATTATGTTTCCATGCTTCCGAAGTCAATAACTACAGCTATAGGTATCGGAGTATCGGAAGAACTTGGAGGTGTATCCACTATTACCACTGCCGTCATCATTGTAACAGGTGTTTTCGGTAATGTATCGGCCGATATTGTTTATAAAATTTTCAATATAACAAATCCTATTGCAAAGGGTATAGGTCTCGGTTCATCCGCACATGCCATAGGTACTTCAAAAGCTCTTGAAATGGGTGAAACCGAAGGTGCTATGAGTTCCTTATCCATAGCGGTTGCAGGCATTATTACGGTTATATTTGCTTCATTCTTTGCAAAACTTATATAGTTGACATAAAAAAGCTGCAGCTTTAAATTTTATTTAAAGCTACAGCTCTCTTTATTTTATGAAGCAGATAAAATTTCATTTATCTGTGATACCAATACATCACAATCAATTCCATGTACCATGCAAGCCTCTTCTAAAGTCTCCATCTGTGATGAAGGACATCCGAGGCAATGCATTCCCGCTCTCATAAGTATAGGTGCTATTAAATCATTTGTAAGCAAAAGCTCACCAATTGTCATATTCTTATTTATTGTCATAATTCTACTCCTTTACAATATTTTTATTCAGTATAAATCTTTTTGCCGAAATCTTCTATACCTTTTTTTATCTCATCTATACTTAATCCGGCAAAGCCCACCAAAACGGTAGATTTTCTTATATTTCTGCCTGTATAAAAAACAGATATGGGATAAAGTCTGATTTCTGCAAGTTTTCCAAAGTTTAGTATCTCTTCCTCGCTAAGATGATCCAGTGTAAGTAAAATATGAAGTCCCGAGTTGTTTTCATAAACTTTTGCCTGTGGCAAATTATTTCTTATGCTTTCAATAAGAGCATCTCTTTTCAACCTGTAGTTGGTTCTCATTCTGTTCAGATGTCTTTCAAAATATCCTCCCTTTATAAATGTTTCAAGAATATTTTGATCGGACTTTGGAACCGTGCAGGACAGAAATTTAAGTTTACTCTCATACTCTTCCATCAGTTTTTCAGGTAGAACCATATATGCTACTCTTATCGCCGGCGCTATTGCCTTTGAAAATGTTCCCATATATATAATCCTTGAAGGATCAAGCCCTTGCATTGCAGGAATAGGTTTACCCACAAATCGAAACTCCGAATCATAATCGTCTTCTATTATATATCTGTCACTTTTTTCATAGCACCATGAAATAAGTTCCCTTCGTCTGTTTATTGGCATTATAACACCTGTAGGATATTGGTTTGCAGGCATCAGATAGCATATATCGGCATCTGTCGACTCGAGTATATCTATATTTATACCCTCATCATCCATATCCACACTGAGTACATTCCAAGACATTGATTTGAAGATTTCTTTAGCTTTAATATATCCCGGATTTTCAAGTGCAATATTTCTTGTACCGAGCAATAATCCAAGAAGCAATATCAAATACTCGCTCCCTGCTCCTACTATTATATTTGAAGGAGAACACACCACTCTTCTTGCAGTATGAAGATAATCGGCTATCTGAGTTCTAAGTCCGAACTCACCCTGCTTATCCCCTGCAGTGAAAACATCTTCCTTTTCACTTGAAAACACCTTCCTTGCGATACTTCTCCATGATGCATAGGGAAAGCTTTTTGAGTCAATCTTTGTCGGCGAAAAATCAATCTTAATATCATCTTCAATCTTAAAATCTTCTCTCTTGGCTTCCCTTTTATATTTCTTTCTTTCAATGTTTAAAACATCCAGACGGTTTACAATATACCCGCTGCCGCCTCTGGATTTTAAATACCCTTCAGCTAGCAACTGCTCGTAGGCATTGACCACGGTAGTTCTGGATATTTTTAAACCCTGTGCCAGACTTCTTGTTGAAGGAAGTTTGGTTTCCGGCAAGATTTGCCCGTTTTTTATTTCATTCTTTATAAATTCATAGATTTGCTCGTATATAGGGCAATCACTATTTAAATCTATAAGAAGTTCCATCAGTCATTCTTCGGAAGCTTGAATGAGCTCTTAAGTGAAACTATTCTGTTAAATACCAATGCATCAGGCTTTGAATCCTTGGCATCCACACAGAAGAAACCGTTTCTCACAAACTGGAAGCTGTCATAAGCCTTTGCATCCTTAAGACATGGCTCCACATAGCAATCCTTTAATACAGTCAATGAATTAGGATTGAGATTCAAATTTCCGTTCTCATCAAGCTTACCCTTTTCCTCATCAACTATATTCTCATAAAGTCTTATCTCAGCCTTAAGTGCAGTCTTTGCATTTACCCAGTGGATAGTTCCTTTTACCTTTCTCTCACTAAATCCCGAACCTGACTTTGTCGCCGGATCATATGTGGCATGAACCGCTACAATTTCACCGTTTTCATCTTTTTCCACAGATGTACAGGTTACAAAATATGCACCCATAAGTCTTACTTCATTTCCCGGGAAGAGTCTGAAATATTTCTTTGGAGGCACTTCCATAAAGTCCTCTCTCTCAATATAGAGCTCTCTGCCGAATTCTATCTCTCTTTCGCCAAGCTCCGGATTTTCAAGATTGTTAGGCATTGTACATAATTCCGACTGACCTTCAGGATAATTATCTATTATAAGCTTTATAGGATCGAGTATTGCCATTATTCTTGCCTTCTTAAGCTTCAAATCCTCTCTTATACAATACTCAAGCATTGCGGACTCTATAGAAGAATCCGCCTTTGAAACTCCTGCAAGCTTTACAAAGTTTCTTATCGCATCAGGAGTATAACCTCTTCTTCTGAGTGCGGCAATTGAAACAAGTCTCGGGTCGTCCCATCCGTCAACTATTCCGTCCTCAACAAGTTTTTTGATATATCTCTTACCTGTCACCACATTTGTAAGATAAAGCTTTGCAAATTCTATCTGTCTTGGAGGATTCTTATACTCACACTCCTGTACAACCCAGTCGTAAAGCGGTCTGTGGTCCTCAAACTCCAATGTACAAAGGCTGTGTGTAATATTTTCTATAGCATCCTCTATCGGATGTGCAAAATCATACATAGGATAAATACACCATTTATCACCTGTATTGTGATGAGTCATTCTTGCAACTCTGTAGATTACAGGATCTCTCATATTGATATTCGGTGATGCCATATCAATATTTGCACGAAGTACACGACTTCCGTCCTCGCAAAGTCCGTTCTTCATATCCTCAAAGAGCTTTAAATTTTCCTCAACGGATCTGTTTCTGTATGGACTTTCCTTTCCAGGAGTTTTGAAATCTCCTCTGTACTCTCTGATCTCATCGGCACTTAAATCGCAAACAAATGCCTTGCCCTTCTTTATAAGAAGAACAGCCTTCTCATACATCTCCTCAAAATAGTTTGAAGCAAAGAATAATCTGTCCTCAAACTCTCCGCCAAGCCACTTAACATCTTCAAGTATTGAATGTACAAACTCCTCTTTTTCCTTTGTAGGATTTGTATCGTCAAATCTTAAGTTGAATTTTCCGCCATACTCTTTTGCAATATCATTATTTAAAATAATTGATTTTGCATGACCTATATGCAGGTAACCGTTAGGCTCCGGCGGGAATCTGGTCTGCACATGGTCAAATCTGCCGGACTCAAGGTCCTTATCTATCTCTATCTCAATAAAATTCTTTGAAACTGTCTCAGTATTTGTATTTTTAATTTCTTCTGACATAAGTTTCCCCCATCTGTATCGGTTTATTCACTAAGCTATTATTATATCATTGATATATCTCTATCGCAATCCCGCTTAAGCCTTAATATTGCAAAAATACCCCTATTACCGTTTGCTGGTAATAAGGGTATGAAATATTTTTATTCTGTAAATAAAGGTGTTGAGAAGTATCTGTCACCGCTGTCAGGTAAAAGAGCAACTATAGTCTTTCCCTCGTTCTCAGGCTTCTTAGCCTCTTTGATAGCTGCAAAGAGTGCCGCACCTGAAGATATACCTACAAGGATACCCTCTTTTGATGCAATAAGTCTGCCATACTCAAATGCTTCCTCATTTTCTACCGTGATAATCTCATCATATATCTTTGTATTGAGTGTATCAGGAATAAATCCGGCTCCGATACCCTGAATCTTATGAGGACCGCTCTTTCCTTCAGAAAGTATAGGAGAACCTGTAGGCTCTACTGCGATTACCTTAACATTTGGCTTCTTCTCCTTTAAGAACTCACCTACACCTGATATAGTACCGCCTGTTCCGATACCTGAAATAAAGATATCCACTTCACCTTCAGTATCATTCCAAATCTCAGGACCTGTTGTAGCCTTGTGAACTGCAGGATTTGCCTTGTTCTCAAACTGTGCAGGTATAAAGCTTCCTTCAATGCTTGCCGCAAGCTCTTCAGCCTTGGCAATAGAGCCCTTCATTCCCTTTGAGCCTTCTGTAAGCTCTATAGTAGCGCCATATGCCTTAAGAATATTTCTTCTCTCAACGCTCATTGTCTCAGGCATTGTAAGAATAACCTTATATCCCTTTGCTGTACCTACTGATGCAAGTCCGATTCCTGTATTACCTGATGTAGCCTCTATAATAGTAGAACCCGGCTTTAATTTTCCTTCCTTTTCTGCCGCCTCTATCATTGCAAGTGCTATTCTGTCTTTTACAGAACCTGCCGGATTGAAATACTCAAGCTTTACCAAAACTCTTGCCTTAAGCCCAAGCTCCTTTTCAATATTTGAAACTTCCACCAATGGTGTATTACCGATTAACTCACTACTGCTCTTATAAACTCTAGACATACAAACCTCCGTTTTCTGTATTCCTGTTTTCCTACTTGTTTTATGGGTTTATAATAATCTATTTATTTTTGTTTGTCAAGCATTTTTTTATTTTTCTTGAAATTTATATTTTAATACAATAAAATATCGCTATATTTAATAACATGAGGGTTTTATATGTTAGACAATGCAGGTATAAAAATAGCACAGGGCGAAAAGATATCCTGTGAAGAGATAGACGGGGTAAACGACAATATATCCGAAACAAATCTTACTCCAAGTGAGTACAGAAAAATTTATTTGTATAAAAAGAAAAATTCTCTTGCATAATATTCTTTTTTAATGTATATTTATAAATGTATTTTATAGCTATACATGTTTATAAGCTATTTTTCTATATTTTAACAGTATTTTTATGCATAGGAGGCTTTATGGCAAAGGAAAAAGTTGTATTGGCATATTCAGGCGGTCTTGATACAACCGCTATTATACCTTGGTTAAAGGAACATTTTAATTATGATGTAATTTGCTGCTGCATAGACTGCGGTCAAGGAAATGAGCTTGACGGTCTTGAAGAACGTGCCAAATTATCCGGTGCGGAAAAACTCTATATCATCGATATGATTGATGAATTCTGTGATGATTATATAGTTCCATGTGTACAGGCAGGTGCAGTATATGAGAACAAGTATCTTCTCGGTACATCAATGGCAAGGCCCGGTATTGCAAAAGCTCTTGTGGATGTGGCAAGAAAAGAAGGTGCATCTGCAATCTGTCACGGTGCTACAGGAAAAGGAAACGATCAGATACGATTTGAGCTCGGCATCAAAGCTCTTGCACCGGATCTTAAAATCATTGCACCTTGGCGTATGACCGATATATGGCAAATGCAGTCTCGTGAGGATGAGATAGCTTATTGTAAGGCACATGGTATTGACCTTCCATTCTCAACCGATTCAAGTTACAGCCGTGACCGTAACCTTTGGCATATCAGTCATGAGGGTCTTGAGCTTGAGGATCCTTCTCTTGAGCCAAACTACGAGCATGTGCTTATGCTTGGTGTAACACCTCAAAAAGCTCCTGATAAAGAAACCGAGATTTCTCTAAGCTTTGAAGCAGGTGTTCCTGTTGCTTTAAACGGCGAGAAAATGAAAGTCTCAGAGATTATCACCAAATTAAATGAGCTTGGAGGTGCCAACGGTATCGGTATCATAGATATAGTTGAAAACCGTGTTGTAGGTATGAAATCAAGGGGTGTTTATGAGACTCCGGGCGGAACTATACTTATGGAAGCTCATGATGCACTTGAGGAGCTTGTACTTGACAGGGCGACATTTGAAGTGAAGAAAGATATGGGCAATAAATTTGCACAGATAGTTTATGAAGGAAAATGGTTTACACCTCTTCGTGAAGCTATTCAAAGCTTTGTAGAATCTACACAGCAGTATGTAACAGGTGAAGTTAAACTGAAGCTTTATAAGGGAAATATTATAAAGGCCGGTACAACATCACCATACTCACTCTATTCGGAGTCACTTGCATCATTTACTACAGGTGATTTATATGACCACCACGATGCTGACGGATTTATTACATTATTCGGCCTTCCACTTAAGGTAAGGGCTATGAAGATGGCTGAAGTTAATAAAGAAAAATAAAACTAATGGGGCTGTAAATCAGCCCCATTAATTATTTATTCTTATTATTTACGTAGTTTACAAGTCCGCCCGCATTTATGATGTTTTGCATAAACTCAGGGAAAGCCTGACCTTTATAGGTCTTTCCTGTTGTAATATCAGTAATAAGTCCGGTATTAAAATCCACCTTGACCTCATCACCTGCTTTTATCTCTGCAGCAGCCTCAGGGCTTTCAATAATAGGTAAACCTATATTTATAGCATTTCTATAGAAAATTCTTGCAAATGTATCTGCAATTACCACACTTACTCCGCTTGCCTTGATAGCGAGCGGTGCATGCTCTCTTGATGAGCCGCAGCCGAAATTCTTTCTTGCTACAATTATATCTCCCTTTTGAACCTTATTCACAAATTCCTTATCAATATCTTCCATACAATGCTTTGCAAGCTCTTCACCTGTTGTGGCATTAAGATATCTTGCAGGAATTATAACGTCGGTATCTACATTTTCACCGTATTTAAATACATGTCCTCTTGCTTCCATATTAACCTCCCAATCTTTATACTGTAGGTGCCACTATTTTTCCTGCTATCGCACTGGCTGCAGCCACTGCAGGAGAAGCAAGATACACCTCTGATTCAACATGTCCCATTCTTCCGATAAAGTTTCTGTTGGTAGTGGATATACATCTCTCACCTGCCGCCAAAACTCCCATATAACCTCCAAGGCAAGGACCGCATGTAGGAGTTGAAACTATTGCACCGGCATCTATGAAAATATCTACAAGTCCTTCTTTTATAGCCTGCTTGTAAATCTCCTGTGTTGCAGGAATTACAATACATCTTACATTCTTTGCAACTTTCTTGCCCTTCATTTGTGCAGCCGCACTTCTAAGGTCTGAAATATGTCCGTTTGTACATGAACCGATTACCGCCTGGTCAATCTTTATATCACCGAATTCACCGATTACCTTTGTATTTTCAGGTAAATGCGGGAATGCAACTGTAGGTCTTAATGCCGACAGATCAATATCTATTACTTCGTCATAAACAGCATCACTGTCGGCTTCAAATATCTTAGGGCTTCTGTTTGAATGCTCCTTGATATAATCCAAAGTTATATCATCTACAGGGAAGATACCGTTTTTTCCACCGGCTTCGATTGCCATATTACAGATTGTAAATCTGTCATCCATAGATAAGGATGCAACACCTTCACCTGCAAATTCCATTGATTTATAAAGCGCACCGTCTACACCTATCTTTCCGATAATATGAAGAATTACATCCTTACCGCAAATATCTTTTGAGAGCTTACCCTTTAAATTAAACTTAATTGCACTCGGAACCTTAAACCATGCTTTACCTGTAACCATTCCGGCAGCCATATCCGTAGAACCTACACCGGTTGAGAATGCTCCAAGAGCACCATAAGTACATGTGTGAGAATCAGCACCTATTATACAGTCACCTGCCACGGTAAGTCCCTGCTCAGGTAAAAGCGCATGTTCAATTCCCATTCTTCCGACATCAAAGAAATTAACTATCTCATTCTCATCTGCAAAATCTCTACATGTCTTACAGTTCTGAGCGGATTTAATATCCTTATTCGGAGCAAAATGATCCATTACCAGTGCTATCTTCTCACCGTTAAATACTTTTTTATTTTCAAATTTCTTTATTTCATTGATTGCAACAGGTGATGTGATATCATTTCCAAGCACAAGATCCAAGTCAGCCTCTATAAGCTGGCCGGCTTCTACGAAGTCCCGTCCTGCATGGGCAGCCAAAATCTTCTGTGTCATTGTCATTCCCATATTTTTTTCCTCTTTTCTTTTAATTACTGTTGATTGTAACATATCAAATGATATAATAGCGATATAAATTTAATATATCAAGTATTACATATAGTTATATTGGTTACAGATTAACTATAATTTTAATATATATAATGTAACCAGGCGGAGGAATATGGAACAGCATTTATCACAATATAGAATATTTTTTGAGGTGGCCAAAGCCGGCAGTATATCAAAAGCCGCAAAGCTATTGTATATCAGTCAACCTGCCATATCAAAATCAATCCTAAGGTTGGAAGAAGGTCTTGAAATCGCACTCTTTGTAAGAACATCAAAGGGTGTCAGCCTTACACCGGAAGGACAGATTTTTTATGAATATTTGCAGAATGCATTTTCGGCTATAGAAGCGGGCGAAAATCATCTCACAAAGATAAAACAATTCAATATAGGTAAAATAACGGTCGGAACAAGTAATACACTTTGTAAATATATTTTACTTCCGTATCTGAACAAATTCATGAAGGAAAATCCACATACCATGGTCAGTATTTTTACCCAGTCTTCCGATGAAACAAGTTTTCTCCTCTCTGAAAATAAAATTGATATCGGTCTTGTTGCAAAGCCTGCTAAAGTCAACAATATGTCATATATAAATATAATGGAGATACATGATGTCTTTGTAGCAACTCCCGGATATCTTAACAGTCTGAAACATATATTTAACAACAACTTCAATCCCTTCAGAGACGGAAATATAATGTTATTGGATAAAAACAATGCCACAAGAAAATATATTGACAATTGCATAGAAGATTCCAAACTTCAGCTCAATCAATCCATTGAAACAAGCAATATGGAACTTCTTATAGAGTTTGCAAAAACCGGAATAGGTATCGCCTGTGTTATAAAGGAGTTCATACAAAAAGAACTTGAAGAAGGAACATTGGTGGAAATAGAGATACCTGAAGGTCTTACAATACCTAAAAGAGAGATTGTATTTTTATATGATGAGAAGAATATTAATCCCTCGCTTGGAAAATTTTTAAATATTCTAAAATAAACAATATTCCGGGCCATATGACCCGGAATTGCTTTTATCTTTCTTTTATTATTTCAAGTATTTCACTTGGTTTATTTATAATATAATCAGCCTTATTTTCTCTAAGCTCATCCTCATCTCTAAATCCCCAGAGTACTCCTATACTTGTAACTCCGGATCTGAGAGCTGTCTGCATATCCGTAGCGGTATCTCCGACATAGAGTATCTCTGATTTTGAGAGTCCAAGCTCCTCTATTATCATATTTAAAGAAGTAGGATCGGGCTTCTTTGGAATACCGTCCCTCTCTCCGTATATCAAATCAAATACTTTATTGCCGAATATTCCGTTCACATTCTTCTCTACACCGAGTTGTGATTTATTTGATAAAACCACAGACTTTATTCCCATCCGCTTTAGAGCTTCAAGAAGCTCGGTAATACCGTCATAGGGCTTAACACCCTTTAGACAATCCACAGCAAATATCTCATCATATACTTTGTAAGCTTCATTTGCAAGTTTCAAATCCGTATCACCGTTATATATCAATGATCTGTCCACGAACTTCTTTGCACCTTCTCCGACAAAATATCTTGTATGCTCTATATCAATTTCTTTTAACCCGAAATGTTTCATTGTTTTACTCATACAAAAAGACAGTGCAGTCAATGTATTAAGCAATGTACCGTCCAGATCAAAAATAACAGCCTTTATCATTATTACACCTCAAACAAAAGATCGCCATAGCTTGGCATCGGCCAAAGATCCTTATCCACTATCATTTCCAAAGTATCAATAGGCTTTCTGAGCGCTTCCATTGCAGGAACCACCACCTCATGCATATATTTTGCATGCGCAGTTACATCCGTGATTTCTGCGGCATTATCCATATAATTTTTAAGATTTTCAAGTGCAACTTTTGACTCTTTCAAATGCTCATTAACCTCTATTAAAATAGCATTTTGTGCATACGGCTCTATACCTGAAACCGCAGATTTTAACTTAATTATAGAATCCGCAAGTCTTGTGGTATATCTTATAACCGCCGGTATAATAGACTTGCCCGCAATATCTATCATAGTCTTTGCCTCGATATTTATTGCTTTTGAATATGCTTCATATTCTATTTCAACTCTTGATTCAAGCTCGGTTCTGGTGAATACCTCAAACTCTTCAAAGAGCTTTATAGAATCCTCAGATACAAGAGCAGGAATAGCATCTATCATACTTGGAAGATTCGAAAGCCCTCTTCTCTTTGCTTCTTTTACCCATTCCTCGGAATACCCGTTACCGTTAAATATAATTCTTCTGTGAGCGGTGAAAAGTCTCTTGATTATATCATGAACGGCTTCATCAAAATCACTTGCACTTTCAAGCTCATTTGCAGCCTCTTTAAAACTTTCAGCCACTATTGTATTTAAAACAATATTAGGTGATGCGATGGAGTCTGAAGAACCTACCATTCTGAATTCGAATTTATTATTTGTAAAGGCAAAAGGTGATGTTCTGTTTCTGTCTGTAGCATCAGTTTCAAAGTCGGGGAGTGTTGCCACACCTGTCTTTAATGTAGCACCCTGAATGGAATGTGTAGCCTCTCCTGTGGAGCAAAGCTGATCTATAACATCCTGAAGCTGATCACCGAGGAACACGGAAATAATAGCAGGCGGTGCCTCATGTGCACCAAGACGGTGATCATTACCTACACAGGCGGCAGATTCTCTAAGCAAATCGGCATGCTTGTCAACCGCCTTTAAAATACATGCAAGTACAAGTAAGAACTGTATATTCTCATGCGGTGTATCTCCGGGATTTAACATATTTATTCCGTCATCTGAAGTCAAAGACCAGTTATTATGTTTTCCCGAACCGTTTACACCTGCAAAAGGTTTCTCATTCAAAAGACATGTAAGTCCATGTCTGCCTGCCACCTTTTTCATGGTCTCCATAGTCACCTGATTGTGATCCACCGCCACATTTACCTGCTCATAAACAGGTGCCAGCTCATGCTGCGCCGGTGCAACCTCATTATGCTGTGTCTTTGCAGGAACACCAAGCATCCAAAGTTCATGATTTATATCATTCATATAGGAAGCTATTCTCTCTCTGATAGAACCGAAGTAGTGGTCCTCAAGCTCCTGTCCCTTTGGAGGCATTGCTCCAAACAATGTTCTTCCTGTATAAATCAAATCCTTTCTTTGCAGATACTTTTCCCTGTCTACAATGAAATACTCCTGCTCCGCACCTACTGAAGGTATTACTCTCTTTGTCGTGGTATTTCCGAAGAGTCTGAGTATTCTAAGGGCCTGAGTGTTTATAGCCTGCATTGAACGAAGCAGAGGTGTCTTTTTATCAAGTGCTTCACCCCTGTAAGAGCAAAATGCTGTAGGAATATATAATGTAACACCCAAAGAATCCTTTTTTATAAACGCAGGAGATGTACAATCCCATGCGGTATATCCTCTGGCCTCAAATGTTGCTCTAAGTCCGCCTGAAGGAAAACTTGATGCGTCCGACTCTCCCTTTGTAAGCTCCTTAGCGGAAAATTCCATTATGACCTTGCCGTTTTTCGGCGCGGAAATAAAAGAATCATGTTTTTCGGCGGTTACACCTGTCAAAGGCTGAAACCAGTGGGTATAGTGAGTAGCCCCTCTGTCAATTGCCCACTCCTTCATTCCATGAGCTACTGAATCTGCAATATCGTTATCCAGTTCCAGACCGTCTTCTATAGTCTTTTTTAACTTTTTAAATACCGCCTTCGGCAAGTATACTTGCATAGCCTCATCATTGAATACATTAACCCCAAAAATCTCTGTGATTGTATCTCTTTTTTCCATATACACCTTTCAAAATCTAAGCAAAGCCTAATACATAAAATAAACTTTTACGGGAATTTCTCTCCCCGTAAGTTTTCGCAAAAATTATAGCATATAAAATATATTTTTGCATCTTTGAATATAAAAAAGCGACCGGAATTTCAGTCGCTTAATATAATTTAAAATAAATTATTTTATACTATTCCTTTGAGAAAACATGCTTTGCAAAACAAATTGCTGCAAATGCAACTCCTGCTATTGCAATTATAAGCTCTATATTTACAATCAAAGGTAAAATCGGTCTGATACCGTTTTGAATATCCATTTTTGTAAGAACCGCATTAAATTGCTTTGCGGCAATAGCACTGATCACAAAAGGGAATGTAATTCCTGCAATACTCGGATAAAATTTAAATTCTTTGTTCTTTGCAAAGTTTGCAAAAAGATCTGCCACAACAAATAATCCAAGCAGATATATCACCAATGAGAAAAGGTAAAGTCCGGTCAAAAATGTTATATTCTTTTGCTCAAAAGAACTGATATATCCGGCAACACAAAGACTTGCAGGTGCGGCATAGATACATGCAAGCGCCTTTGCTTCAATCTTCTTATTTCCAAGCTTTATATATCTGAAAGATACATAGAAGAAAAGAGGAATATAAAGAATAAATCCTATCAGGAAGCAAATCTGTCCAAGTGCTATATTATTAAAAGCCGGTGCGGTAACGGAAGCAACCACAATTCCCACATATACGATAAAATAGCTTGCAACTACCTTCATCAAATCATCAGGTATTTTAATCTTTAAAATAAAATTCAAAGTAAAATATACAATCAATACAAAGTGCAAAACAATAGCCACATACCAAAGGATCATCGCAAATGCAGGTATCAAAGGCTTTATGTAGCTCGCCAGAAGCATTAAAGTCATGGTATATGTTCCTGATACACTTGCCGTCACAGGATTTTTCATATCCGTTACAAAAGCATTCGGCATGGTTAAATACTTACATGTTACAAACAATATCCCTACAAATGCCAAAACTCCACAAAGTATCTTCAAATAAGGACTGTAAGCCGCAAGAAGATTCCCAAGTGCCGCAAGACCCAATGCCACTCCGCATAAAGGCAAAGGTACCCTTTTTAAAAAACTCATAACTACCCCTTATTAATCTATATTCTTCAATCCCTTTTCTCTAACAATAATCTCAGCCACCTTCTTTGCGGCAATTCCTGTAAATCTGATACACTGCTCCTTGTGCTCTCCGGCACCCATATCAAATTCTCTTGTAAGCACTCTGCAGCAGTTTGAGTGCTTGCCGTTTGCCTCTCTGAAGTAGTCATGTAATTCGTGGGTGAGCTCCATACACTTAACTACCTTAGGATCCTTAGGACCGTTCTGCTCGGTTCTACCAAAGATCATACCGAGAGCCATAATACCTCCGTTTAGAGCACCGCACATACAACCGCTCTTACCGGCTCCGACAGCCATACCTGATGACATCGCGATAACTTCTCTCGGAACATCAAGTTCAAAATTGTCTACAACTGCCGCCATGAGCGCTTCGCAACAGAAGTATCCGTTTCTGTAATTGTCCTCTGCATCCTGTCTAACCTTGTCCACACTGATTTCATTTTTGATATTCATAATTTCCTCCTGAAACATTTTTATATAATTCTATCACTAAAAAATATTTTTGTATACTAAAAAAGGTATAGGTTTTGTGTACCTATACCAAAAAATCCAGACTTTTTATAGCTTTTTTATATTAATTATTTTGATTTATTTGTTTTATCGATAATGTTATAGAAATTTTAAATATGTTTTTACTATATATTTATCTTCCCAATATATGCCTTGCTACAAACACACCGCTTGCCGAAGCATGTGAAAGTGAGTGAGTAACACCGCTACCGTCACCGATTACATAAAGATCCTTGTGAAGAGTCTCAAGATTTTTGTCA
Organism: Lachnoanaerobaculum sp. MSX33; assembly: GCF_000512995.1. NCBI lineage: Bacteria > Bacillati > Bacillota > Clostridia > Lachnospirales > Lachnospiraceae > Lachnoanaerobaculum > Lachnoanaerobaculum sp. MSX33. Next base: position 82,473 of record NZ_AZXX01000028.1, read on the forward strand.
AGTTCCACTTCCATGTTGTAGAACTTAACCTCTACACCGTAAAGTAAAGTTTCATCGCCTGCAGTTCCCGGTGCAATCTTATCAAGAGCGTAAATCATCTCAATGATATCGTCCAAAATTCTCTTAGGAATAACCAAAGACAAATCTCCCGGTGTAGCACTGAGTGTAGGTGTCATAAATGACTTGTTAAGTCTACCTGCACTACTTCTTTGACCTCTGATAAGGTCTCCGAATCTTTGAACCATTACACCGCCACCAAGCATGTTTGAAAGTCTGGCGATACTCTCACCATATCCGTTACTGTCTTTGAACGGCTCTGTAAAATGCTTTGATACAAGCAATGCAAAGTTTGTATTCTCTGTTTGAAGCGCCGGATCCTCATAGCTGTGTCCGTTTACTGTAACAATACCGTTTGTATTCTCATTAACTACGGCACCTTTAGGATTCATACAGAAAGTTCTTACCAAATCCTGGTACTTCTCCGTTCTGTAAACAATCTTACTCTCATAAAGCTCATCTGTAAGATGTCTGAAAATCTCGGCAGGAAGCTCAACTCTTACACCGATATCCACACGGTTTGACTTTGTAGGTATTTTTAACTCCTTACAGATCTGCTCCATCCATTTACTTCCGCTTCTACCTACAGATACTATACATTTATCACCGGTGAATTCTTCACCCTGCTTTGTATATAATTTATATCCTGCATCAAGCTTTTCTATTTTGACAATAGGTGTGTTAAAGAAAAACTCCACCTTATCCTTTAAATCTGTATACATATTCTGAAGAACTTCATAGTTGATATCAGTTCCCAAATGACGAACACTTGCATCCAATAAATGCAAATTGTTTTGTAAACAAAGTCTCTTAATATCGGAATTTGCTGTAGAATAAAGCTTGGTCTTTCCGCCACCGTACTTTACATTGATTCCGTCTACATAGTTCATAAGTTCAATGGCTTTTTTCTTTCCGATATATTCATGCAAAGTACCACCAAACTCATTGGTAATATTGTACTTTCCGTCAGAAAATGCTCCTGCACCACCAAAACCGTTCATGATTCCGCAGCTCTTACAATTGATGCAAGACTTAATCTTGTCTCCATCTATTGGACAATGTCTTTTCTCAAGCGGATTACCGTACTCAAAAACCGCAATTTTCAGTGAGCTGTCCTGATTTATGAGTTCATAAGCCGAGAAAATACCTCCGGGGCCTGCCCCGATTATCATTACATCATATTTCATATTTTTCCCTTTCACAAAAGCAATAACCATTACTTACATAAAAATGGCGATATCTCATTTGAAACATCGCATGCAACATTCCCATTATAATATGTCTTTTGAATACTAGCAATACACAATTGTATTAAATTATATCATATTATCATTTTAAAATATTCATAATTCTTTACTTTACTATTTTAAAAAATAGATGCATAATATAGTAATGAACGCAAAAATTAAAAACTTTAAAAAAATCACTCTAACAATTATTTTAACAATTATAACCATACTCTCTCTCCCTATACAGTCGTTTGCATATGTTGATTGGCCGGTAGATACAAATGTATTATCTGAAGGTGCCATTCTTATGGATGCCGACTCGGGAGCTGTACTTTATGGTAAGAACATTCATGAACATTACTATCCGGCAAGTATAACCAAGATTTTGACTGCCCTTTTAGTAGTGGAAAATTGTAATCTTGACGATATGGTTACATTTTCAAAAAATGCGGTATTTAATGTCGAACCAGGCTCATCAAGTGCAGGTATAGATGTGGGAGATACACTTACTGTAAGAGACTGCCTATATGCAATGCTTTTACAATCGGCAAATGAAGCCGCAAATGCCTTGGCGGAACATACGGCAGGAAGCATTGAAGCATTTGCAAATATGATGAATGAAAAAGCGGCAAGTCTTGGCTGTACAGACTCACATTTCGCAAATCCAAGCGGATTAAACGATCCTGAGCACTATACCAGCGCATATGATTATGCTTTAATAAGCCGTGCGGCTTTTAAAAATCCTACGGTTACGGAAATAGATTCCGCTACATACTACAATTTACCGCCTACAAGCAGAGTCCCTACCGGACAAACCTTGTACAATCATCACTCCATGCTCAGAAAAACCTCCGGTAATTTCTATCAGAACGCAATCTGTGGTAAAACCGGTTATACTTCACTGGCAGGAAATACACTGGTGACATATGCAAGAAATGACAGTATAGGACTTATTACGGTAGTACTTAACGGAAATAAAACACATTATACGGATACTCAGGAATTATTGAACTTCGGCTTTGCAAACTTTAAAAATATAAAGCTGAATTCTACAGATATTAACACGAATTTTTCAAGTAATATCTCACTGATACCTGATTTTAACGAGTATACTATAGAACCTGACGATAATGCATCAATATCATTGCCGAATGATGCCGATATAAATGATATCAAGTCAACGGTAAACTTTGAAGAAAATTCAGGATTGTCCGCACTTTGCAAGGTAGATTATACTTATAACGACTATCCTATAGGATCTGTGGACATAGTGGCAAAGAAAAATGAAAACTATGTTGCCGATGATAACAATACAGAAGAAAGTGCTGCTGCAGAAAATAATAAAAACGGCTTTCAAAACACCACCAAAAACTTTACAAATATAATACTCAATATTCCGAAGATAAACTATATTATTGTCGGAGCCTGTGTAGGAGGCTTTTTACTTCTCCTGCTGATTATCATTTTAATAAAAAAAAAGTTATCAAGCAGGAAAAGTGATTTGAGTGACAGAGAACTTCGAATATATAATCTTTTAAAAAGCGGATGGAGTGCCAAAGACTGTGGCATAAGTGAAGAAGAAGCGAAATATATAATAGAA